>JBHHVG010000060.1:0-11220 GCA_046754165.1 Myxococcota bacterium | reverse complement strand
AGCTTGCGTTCCGGGTGATCGCGGCGATCGGGCCGAGTTTCGCGGACGCCGACGGCGACGGGGTGGCCGACGGCGAGGACAACTGCCCGGAGGACGCCAACGCGGACCAGGCCAACGCCGACGGCGACACGCGCGGCGACGTCTGCGACAACTGCCCCAGCGACTCCAACGACGGCCAGGAGGACGGGGACAGCGACGGCGCCGGCGACGCCTGCGACAACTGTCCCGTCGACTGCACCGTCGTCTTCCCGCCGACGGCCAGCTGCTCGAACCCCGACCAGTTCGACAGCGACGGCGACGGCGTGGGCGACCGCTGCGACAACTGCCGCACCATCGCCAACGGGCCCGGCGAGCCGCCCCCCTTCGGGGACCAGGCCGACGCCGATGGGGACCTCTTGGGCGATGCCTGTGAGCCGTCGATCGTCACCCTCGACCTGGGCGTCGCACCGGGCGCGGGGGCGGGCGCCGCCAGCACGTCGGGAGGGTTCGCGTTCGCCGCCGCCAGCCTGTCGGGAGCGTCTGCGTCCATCACCGCCACCCAGACCGAGATCGACATCTCCATCGAGTGCTCGCAGGGGGTGGAGTCGGCCAACATCGGCCTGGCGCTGCCGTCGGGAACGACCTTCGTCAACTTCGGCGGCTGCGACTCCGGGCCGGCGAACCCGGACAACATCCGGGGCTGCGTCGGCGCCACGGACCTCGGCCCCTTCGTGAACCCGGCGACGTCCGACACGATCGGCGCCGGCCGGGTTCCCGGCGCAGAACGTCGTGTTGCGGCTGCAGTTCACCCCGGGCCTGAACAACAACCTGCTGTGCGACGGTGGCTCGGTGACCCAGCAGGTCTTCCTCGGGAAGCTCCTGCTCGACAACCTGCCGGAGTTCGGTGTGCCGACGGTCTCGACCGAGGGCTTGACCCTGTTCGAGCCGGACCTCGAGCTGCTCGTGGGTCCCGCGGGTGCGGTGTTTCCGGAGGCGCAGATCCTGACGCAGGTGATTCCAGCCGAGCCGTTCGGGACGCTCACGCTGCGGCCCGCGAGCCCGGGCGATCTGCTGCGCTACAAGCTGAGCATCCTCTCGGAGCGGCGGATCCACAAGATCGCCTTCGGCGTTTCGACTTCGAGTGCGCCCGTGGGCCCCGTCTTCGGAGGGTGTGATTGCGTGGCCGGCGACCCGGCCTGCCCGGTGGCGTCGTTCCCGGCCCAGGCGAACGGCTTCGATCTGACGGGCTGTCCGTTCGACGCCACGAACACGGACATCGGATCGGGAATCCTGACTCCGACGTTCTTCACCGGCAGCGTGCCCAACGTATCCACCTTCGTTGCGCGCCGGACGGTCGAGGGAGCTCCGTTCCCGCCCAACACGATCTACGTTGCCCTCGAGGGCCTGCTCTCGGGCGGCGGGCTCGCGAGCATCAACAACCCCAGCGCGACCGTCGCTTCCGAGCTCGGCATCATCGAGTTCTCCGAAGCCACGGCGGCGCCCCAGATCACGTTCGTCGGCGCGGACGAGCTGCCGGGCTTCAGCCCCGGCGGGCAGGTCGTCCAGAGCAGCTCCGGGAGCCCCATCGCCGTGGGCAACGTCTCGCTGCTGAACCGCTTCGACGCCGATGAGGATCTCGACGGCGACGGCGTCGGGGACGATTCGGACAACTGCGTGCTGACCCAGAACGGCGGGCCGGGTGGCCAGCAGGACAGCGGCGGCGTGGCCATCGTGGACGCAGACGACATCGGCGACCCCTGCCAGTGCGGCGACGGCGGTGGCGACGGCATCGTCGGCTTCGCCGCGGGGACGGAGACCGATGACGACGACGTCGTCGACTGCCAGAACGTCCTGGCGCTGCCGCCCGGAACGCCAGCCGGCGATCCGGAGGCCGCGAAGTGCCAGGTCACCGTGGGCGAGCAGCTCAGCATCGTCGATCTCGTCATTCTCGAGATCGAGGCGGGTACCGGCAACTCCGGGCTGCCCGACACCCTCGGCAGGTTGCAGGCGTGCGGCCCGGCGACCGAGCTGCAGTAGCCGTCGCCGTGCGAGCCGTCTGGCACATCCTTCTCGGCGGCTTCGGGGCCGCGGCAATCACCGCCGCCGCCGGGGCCCAGGAGCACACGGTCGTCTTCGACGACACGCCCGGCTTCGGTGCGTCCGGAGACGCCTATCGCATCCCCGACGACGACGGGGCGGGCCTCGACTACCGCATCGACTTCTGTCCGAGCTGCAGCGCGGCCGAGCTTCCCGGCGGATCGCACGGCCAGCGGCTCGGAACCGGCCTGTTCCAGAGCCTGCTGCGGCTCGACGTGAACGACGGCGACACCGCCACCTTCGCGGCGTCCGAGTTCCTGCCGGGCGACGTCGACATGTTCATCGAGAATGTCTTCGCCCGGGTCACCGGCGCCGGTGCCCGCTCGATGATCGACGGCCGTATCCGATCCGAGGTCGGGAGTGCGGATCTCTACCTGCTGAACCCCCACGGCGTGATCTTCGGGCAGAACGCGAGCCTCGACGTCGGTGGCTCCTTCCACGTCAGCACCGCCGACGCGCTGCGCTTCGACAACGGCCAGGACTTCGAGTCGCGCCCGGGCGGAGCCGTGCCGATGGCGATCGCTCCGGCCGTGGCGTTCGGGTTTCTGGACGACGGCAGCGTTCCGGAGACGATCCGCTTCGACGGAACCACCCGCGATGCCTTCGCCGCCCCGGCTGGCGAGACGTTCTCGGCGGTGGGCGGGCGCATCGAGCTCGACGGGCGCGGGACCAACGCGGAGGTTCCGACCCTCGGATCGGTCGGTGGCGTGATCCAGCTCGCCGCGGTCCCGGCCGGCAGCGAGGTCCCCACCGATCTCACGTCGTTCGGTACCGACGGGCTCGCCTCGACGGACGCGGCGATCCACTTCACCGACAATGCGATCGTCGAGGTGAGCGGCAACGGCCCGGCCGGCGCCGCGCGGGTCATCATCCGCGGCGGGCGCTTCGAGATGGCCTCTCAGGCTGGGGAGCGGAGCGGTCGCGTGACGGCCATCGGCACCGGCGCGTTGCCCGGAGACCCTCCCGGCGTCGACCTCGACGTCGCCGGGACACTCCTGGTGGACAACGGAACGATCAACGGCGTCTCGCAGTCGCCGGCCTTGGGTGGCGCCAGCGGGGACATCGACCTCGCCGGCGGCAGCGTCTCGCTCGTCAACGGAGCGGGCGTGACGAGCGAGATCGCGCCCGGCTTCCACTCCGTCGACGGACCCGACATCCGGGTGGAGGCGGGAGACCTCACCGTCGCCAGCGGCTCCCACATCACCGGCTTCAACGCCGGCAGCCTGGGCACGAACACCGGCAACGTTGGCGACATCTGGGTCCACGCCGATTCCATCCTGGTAACGGGCGAGAGCTCGGAGATCTCGGCGGTCATCCGGGGCTCTGGAGACGGGTCGATCCTCCACGTCGACTCCGCGACCAGCCTCGCGCTCGAAGACGGCGGGGAGATCCGATTCGAACGCGTCGCGGGCATCATCCCCGCCGGAACGCCGGATACGCCCTCGCACATCGAAGTCCTGGCCGGAACCCTGAACGTGACGGGCGGCTCGGAGATCCTCTCCAACACCGCGACGGCCTTCGACGGGGCGAGCGTCCACATCGGGAGCGAGGCCGCTCCGGTCCAGGCCGTCACCGTCACCGCCGGTACGATCGGATCCGTGACCACCGGCGGCGGCGCGGGCGGCGACGTGATGGTCCACGCCGGGCAGATCACCCTCGCGAGCGACCCGGACATTCCCGATTCGACCGGCAAGATCAACGCCGTGACGCAGGGCAGCGGGCCCGGCGGGACCCTCGATGTCTACGCCGATTCCATCGACCTCTTCGACGGCGGGCAGATGAGCACGTCGACCGAGGCAGGGGCGGGCCCGGCCGGCGACCTCAGCGTCGACGTCACGGGCCGGCTGTTCGCATCGGGGACCACGACCGTCGGCGCGACTCCGGTGTCTTCCGGCCTCTTCTCCCGCGGCGCCGACGCGGACGGCGGGGACCTCTCGATCGTCGCCGACCGCATCGACCTCGAGCGCGGCGCCGACATCTCGACCAGCGCCCTCGGCGACGGGAAGCCCGGCAACCTGCGGCTCACCGCCCGGGCGATCTCCGTGACGGGCGGGGCGGACTCCCCGACCTCGATCGCGGCCAAGAGCGACGACAGCGATCCAGGGCCACCACAGGGCGCGGGCGGCGATCTGACGATCGACAGCGACACGCTGGCGATCACGGCCGGCGGCGAGGTGACGACCAGCACGACGGGCACGAGGGACGCCGGCAACCTGCTGGTCACGGCGCGGGAGATCCTGGTCGAAGGTACGGACGCGCTCGGCTTCAATCGCTCCGGCATCACCTCCCGGTCGCTGCAGAACTCGACCGGCCAGGCCGGCTCGGTGACACTCCGGCCCCCCGACGGAGAGCGCCTCACGCTGCGGATCCGCGACCAGGGCCGCGCCTCGGTCGAGTCCAAGGGCGTCGGCGCGGCCGGCGACCTGCTGATCACCGGCGCCGACCTGTTCGATCTCTCGGCCGGTGGGGAGATCAGCGCCACCGTCGGAGACGTGTTCACCGACGACCCGGGCGGCCCGGCTGCGGTCGCCAGCGACATCCGCGTCCGCGACACGGGGCGGGTGCGCGTCGACGGCGGGATGATCACCGCCGCCACCTCGGGCTCCGGTGTCGGAGGCATCATCGACATCCAGGCCGAGAGCATCGTGCTGGCGCAGGGGGCGCAGGTGACGTCGGAGAGCACAGCAGAGGACGGCGGCGCCGCCGGATCGATCATCATCGCCGCCCTCGGCGAGCTGAAGGTCCGCAAGAGCGAGATCACGACCACCGCCGCCGATGCGGGCGGTGGGCGCATCTCCATGCAGGCGGCGGGTCGCCTCTTCCTGCTCGACTCCACCATCGAGACCACGGTGCAGGGAGCGAACGACGTCGCCGGCGAGGACGCCGGCGACATCGACATTCCGCTGCGCGGAGACGAGGTCGCCGGCCTCGAGCCCGGGCGCCCGGACTTCGTGGTGATCAACGGCAGCATCATCCGCGCCAACGCCAAAGCCACGGACGCCGGCAACATCACCATCGCCGCCGGCGACGTGCTGCTGTCCAACGACAGCCTCATCGAGGCGACGTCGGAGAGAGGCGTCAGCGGCGAAATCGAGATCACCGCGCCGGACGCGGACGTGGTCGGCCGGGTGACCGCCCTGCCGTCCAGCTTCGTCGATCCGTCGGATCGGCTCCTGCCCCCCTGTGTCGCGCGCACCGAGCGCACCGGAAGCTTCGTGGTCCAGGGTCGCGAGGTGATCCAACCATCTCCCGATGCGCCGCTTTCGCCGCATCTCGGCTCGGCGGGAGGCGCGTCCCCGGCGCGCGACCCGGTCGAGTGCCAAGTGTTCGAGGAGAGCTCATGATGTTCGAACCCAGAAAGTTCCGCAGGCCCTGGCGGGCGTTCGCGCCCGTCCTGGTCGCCTTCGCAGCGTTGCTCGCTGCAGCTCCCGCGGCAGCCCAGCCGGCGTTCGACGTCACGGTCTATCACAGCCTCGACGAGGTGGGCGCCGATCCGCGCGCGCCCGGGGTGCCCGCGGGCTGCGTGAGCGCCGCCAGCACCGGCACCGGGGACGTCTTCATCTGGGACCCCGGCTCTCGCGGAGCGGGCCTCGAAGGCGATCTCGCGGCCATGGGCAACACGGTCTCGAGATCGACCGTTCTGCCCGCCGACCTCTCTCCCTTCGACGTGATCTGGGCCATCGGTTTCAACACGTGGACGGCGGCGGAGATCTCCCGGGTCACCGCCTTCATCGCCGCCGGCGGAGGGGCCCACCTGACCGGCGAGCATTCGGGCTTCGACACGACCGTAAACCCCTCGGTGCAGGCCGTGATCAACGCCCTCATCGTCCCCACCCACACGGTGACGGTCGGTGGCCAGGGCAACCCCGCCGCCCCCTACGACTTCAATCCCGCGGCCATCGGGGGCATCACCACCACCCCCAACCTGCTTACCACCTGGGCTCCAGCCGCAACGGGCGGTCTGGCGCTCACGCCCGACGACCTGGACGCTTTCGACAACGTCCTGGTGTTCGGGGTCGGGGCGGAGGGGGTTGCCGTGTCGGTCGGAGGTGTGGCGGGCCCCGCCGACATGCAGAGCGGCGTCGGGCGCTTTACGGTCCTGATGGACGTGGACTGGCTCAGCAGTACCGCCCGGATTCCGATCGTCCAGAACCTCCAGACCTTCCTGATCGGGGGCGCGGGCGGCTCTACGCTCGACTGCGTGATCCAGGGCGGGCCGAACGAGCAGCTCCAGATCTGGATCGACGGCGGCCCGACCGGCTGCGGCTCCGGCGAGACGGTCTGCATGCTCGGCGCGGCCGGTGGATCCGGCGATGAGATCTGCGGCGCTGACATCGTGTTCCAGCTGTCCGGTGTCGGGAAGTTCTCGCGCTTCGATCCCGCCGGCAGCATGGGGGGCGCGCTGGTCTTCAAGCCCGACTGCACCGTCAATATCGAGACCGGCCAGTGCCTGCTGCCACCGGGTACCACGCAGGTCCGCATGAACTTCCTGAGGGGCCTCGCGAGCCCCGGCACCGGCCCGCAGCGGCTCGGGACCCTCGTGGTGGACTCGACGGGCCTCGTCGAGGGGACGTCGATGATGGTCACCGCCTTCGGCGAGGTGGCCGGCGCCAATCTTCAGCTGCGGCCGCACGCGTCGGCGGAGTCGCCGGAGGTGATCGCCTTCTTCCCGGTGCCCGAGCCCGGAGCCGTGGCCCAGATCGTCAGCGGCCTCGTCGGGCTCGGCATGCTCCAGCGGATGCGCCGGAGGTGCGGGCGCGGATGAGCCGATTCCAGACGGCTCCGACCCGGAGGGAGCGGGGCAGCTGGAGCCGCATGGGGCTGCTGCTCGCGGTCGCGTTGCTGCCGGTCGCGGCCTCGGCCGCGGAGGGCGTCCGGGGGGAGATCTGCGAGGCACCCGGCGGAGCGACGCCGGCACTCGCCGCGGTCGGTGCCGCCTCCCAGCTCGATCGGGGCAACGCGCTCGCGTCTCGCGGCGAGTACGGCGCCGCCCTGCCCGAGTACCGGGCCGGCGTGCTGCGCGCCCGGGAGGAGGGCGACGCGAAGCTCGTGGCGCTGGCCGTCGCGAACGCGGCCCGCGCCGCCATCGAGACCGGGAAGACCCAGGGGGGCGCTGCGGAGCTCCAGCAGGCGCTGGGCTCCGTCGACGAGTTCTCCGACCCGGGCGCGCGGGCCCAGCTGCTGGTCCACGTCGGCCGGAGCTACGCGCTGCTCGCCCTGCGCGACGCCGACGCCCGGCGAACGGCCACGCGGCGCGCCGCCGACGCCTTTCGCCGGGCGGGCGACGAGGCGGCCCTGGCCGGGGACGAGCGGCTGCGGTCCTACGCGCTGGGCTTCCTCGCGAAGCTGTACGAGCAGCAAGGGCGCCTGGAAGAGGCCGGTGCCCTCACCCGCCGCGCCATCTACGCCTCCCAGCTCGCCGACGCGCCGGACGCCCTCTACCGCTGGCAGTGGCAGCTCGGCCGCCTCGCCGTGGCTGCGGGCAGGGCCGACGCGGGGTTGGCGGGCTACCGAGACGCGGTGGCCACCCTGCGCGACATCCGCTCCCAGGGCGCCGCGCCCACCGGTGGCTTCGAGAGCCAGGTGGAGGAGGTCTACGGTGGGTTCGTCGACCTGCTCCTCACGCGCGCCGCTGGCAGCCAGGATGCCGACGAGAAGCAGGCGCTGCTCGTCGAGGCCCGGGACGCCCTCGAGGACCTGAAGACCGCGGAGCTGCGGGACTACTTCCGCGACCCGTGTCTCGACGCCCAGCGGGTGGCCGCGCCGGACTCCATCCCGAACACCATCGTCCTCTATCCGGTCCTGCTTCCGGACCGCGCCGAGATGATCGTCAGCCGCGCTGGTCGGCTCACGAGCCACCCGCTGCCGGTCGACAGCGAGACGCTGATCGCCGAGGTCCGCGCCTTCCGGACCTCCCTCGAGCGCCGCACCAGCCGCGCCTACCTGCCCCACGCCCATACCTTGTACGACTGGCTGATCCGGCCGATCGCGCCGGCCCTGGCGGGCGCCAGCGAATCCGACACCCTCGTCTTCGTTCCGGACGGGGCGCTCCGGACCATCCCGTTCGGCGCGCTGCGGGACCGGGAGACGAAGCAGTACCTGATTCAGCAGCACCCCGTCGCCGTGACGCCGAGCCTCACGCTCACGGATCCGCGCCCGATCGACACGGGCGAGGTGCGTCTGCTGGCTGCCGGCATCACCGAGGCGGTGGGCGGCTATCCCGAGCTCCAGGAGGTCGGGGCCGAGATCGACGCGATCCGCGAGCTGTACCCCGGGCGCACCCTGATGAACGGCAACTTCGTGGTCGACAAGCTCCGCGCGGAGCTGACCAACGTACCGTTCGGCATCGTCCACATCGCCTCCCACGGTGAGTTCGGCGGCGACGCGTCCGAGAACTTCCTGCTCGCGTACGACGGTCCCGTCTCCATGGACAAGCTGGCTGCCTTCGTCGGGGCCACGCGCTTCCGCGCCGACGAGCCGCTCGAGCTGCTCACCCTTTCCGCGTGCGAATCCGCCGCTGGCGACGACCGGGCCGCCCTCGGTCTCGCGGGCGTCGCGCTGCGGGCCGGCGCGCGCAGCGCCCTGGCGACGCTGTGGTCCGTCAACGACCAGGCCACCGCGGAGCTCGTCGTCGGCTTCTACGGCCAGCTGCACCAGCCCGGCACGTCGCGGGCGAAGGCCCTCCAGCGCGCCCAGGTGGCGATGCTCAGCACCCGTCACTACCGGCACCCGGGCTACTGGGCGCCCTTCCTGCTGATCAGCAGCTGGCTCTAGCGCTGGCCGCGCCCGAGGTGGCCGCTGATCTGGAACTGGACGCCGTGGTCCTGGAGGTCACCGGTCGTCTCGACGTCGGTGAGCTGCTTGCCCCAGTAGATCCGGGCGTCGAGGAAGCGTGACAGCGCCCAGCGCAGCCCGACCCCGGCGCTGGCCAGGGACTTCTCGCGGTCGCCCGTGCGCTTGCCGTGGGACCAGGTGCGGCCGTAGTCGACGAAGGGCGCGAGCACCACGGCACTGCCGAGCTTGGGTTGGCGCCACAGCGGCACGCGCAGCTCAAGGGAGGACACCACGCCCTGGTCCTGCACGAACTGGTTCTCGCGGTAGCCCCGCACCGTTCCGTGCCCGCCCACCGCGATCTGCTCCATGGTCAGCAGCGGCTCGGTCGAGAGCTGGAGGTCGGTGCGGAAGATGGTTTCGATGTCGAGGAAGGCGAAGCGCCGCGCCCACTGCAGCTGAAGCAGCCAGGCCACGAAGGTGCCGTCCGGCTCCCTGCCCGGATTGCGCGTCGCGTTCAGCACGTCGAGGCCGACGCTGAGCTGGGAGCGCGCGGCCAAGACCTGGCTCTGATCGCGCAGCAGCGTCTCGACCAGGAAGCGCAGCACCGCCGCCGTCGCCTTGCCGTCGTTCGCTCCGGAGCCCGGGAAGGAGACCGAGGAGCCGTCGAGCTCGGTCTCCGACTGGCGCCAGTCGCCGATCAGGCCCAGCTCCACGAGCGCGCCCGGTGTCTTGTAGACGGGCTGGTGCAGGCCGATCTGGTACGACTGGAAGGTGCTGGCGATGTCGAGATCGTCGAAGGGCTTCTCGACCACCCGGGACGACGCGTAGCGCGCGTCGAGCGAGAGGCGGGTGTCCCAACGCGTGAGCGGGATCTCGTAGAGCCCGCGGTAGCGCTTCAGCCCCTCGCTGATGGTGAACTCGCTCTCCAACGTGTCTCCCCAGCCGATCAGGTTCGCGTAGCCGCCCTCGAACACGCCGGCCAGCGCGCCGATGCTCGGCGGCTCGTAGTCGTTGAAGTGCACGTCGATCGCGACGCGGGGCGCCTCCTCGATGCGGAGGAAGAGCGTGGCCTCGCCGCGGCGATCGCCCGGGGCGAGGCGGGCGACGACCTGGGTGATGCGCGGATCGAGCTGAAGAATCTGGAGCTGCCGCTCGAGCTTCTTGACGTCGAGCGGCGTCTCTGCGCCGAGGGCGACGCGGTCGCGCAGGTAACCGTCGCGAAACTGCTCGTTGTCGCTGATCCGGATGTCGCCGAGGGAGCCCTCGACGATGCGGACCACGACCACGCCGCCTTCGAAGTCCTGGTCCGGCAAGGTCGCCCCGGAGTTGACGTAGCCGTTCGCGATGTAGAGCCGGGTGAGAGCGTTGCGCACGGAGACGAGGTCTTCGACGTCGATCTCGCGGCCCGCCCACGGCGCCACGGCGCCCTCGAGCTGCAGCAGCGAGAACACCCTGGAGCCCTGGATGCGGTACGACTCGACGAACACGCCGGGGCCGGCGGACAGCTGCTCACGGGGCAGCGGCGTCGTCGGCACAGGGGGCAGGATGGGCCGGGGCGGGGCGGGCTGCTCGATCGAGGGCAGCTCGGGCAGGTCGTCGGCGGGCCGGTCGATGACCTGGGCGAGGGCTTCGGACGCGGGCAGCAGCAGCGCCGCCAATGCGACCAGCAGGCGCGCGTCCGTCGCCGCAGGGCGGGGCGAGCGGATGCCGTCGGGGACGATGCGGCTGCGGGACGTCATGCGCCGGCGGCCGGATTCTGGGCGGGGGGCGGGGGGATCTCTCACCGCGAATTGGCGCCCGATCGTACCACGCCGGTCTGCGCCGTTGGGGGATTGCCGCCTTGGGTCCCGCAGCTACGGGCGCCGGTTCGGCAGCCGACCCGCGCGCAGGCGGACGAGCCGCGCCCGGAGCTCGGGCACGCGGTCGGCCTGACCCGTGCGCCTCGCGACGGTGATCGCGTGCTCCTGGGTCTGCACCGCCGCCCCGAAGCGCTTCGCCGCGGCATGCGCCGCGGCCATCGCGTCGAGCTGTCGGACGACGTCGCGTCCGAGTGTCGGATCGAGCGCGTAGGTGCGTTCGAAGTACGGGCCGGCGAGACCGAAGTCTCCCCGCATGGCGTACACGATCCCCAGGCGCTGGTAGGCGAAGGCCGCGCGGGGAGACACCGCGAGGACGCGTTGGTAGACCGTCACCGAATCGCGCCAGTGCCGCACCTGGACGGCCGCCGCGAACGCCAACGAGACGATCGCCGCGGCTCCGACGGCGGCCGCGGCGTTCCCGCGCCGCGACCGCATCGCGATCTCCCGCACCGCGAAGACGGCGGCGATCGCCAGGCCGATCATGGGCAGGTAGGTGTAGCGGTCTGCGCGC
>JBHHVG010000059.1:0-11234 GCA_046754165.1 Myxococcota bacterium | reverse complement strand
AGACCAGCACCTCGAAGGTCCACCCGCACAGCGGGGCGGCGAGCCCCAGCCCCGCCGGCCACACCGCCGCTCCGGCCGCCGTCCGCGCGACGACGCCCAGCCACAGCGCGGCCATCACCGCCACCAGGATTCCCGCCTGGATCAGCTCGTGGAGGGGCGGCGTCCCCAGCGGCGCCAGCCAGAAGCGCGCCATGCGGTGAGCCTCGCCGTCGACGGCGGCCACCAGCACCAGGAGCCCGAGCGCCAACACCCCGGTCGTCGGGAAGCGCACGTCGGGGATGCGCGCGGCGAGCCTTCCCACGAGCGCGAACGTGGCCGCCGCCGCGAAGGGCGGCCAGCTCTCGAGCTGCGCGAAGGGGAGGTAGCGCTCCTCGCCAGATCCCCAGCGCGGCGCCAGCAGCGCGTCGTATCCGAGCAGCCGCACGGCGATCACCGCCAGCATCGCCAGCACGTGCAGCCGCAGGAAGGCGAAGCGCGCGCGCGTGCAGCCCCAGGCCAGCAGCACCGTCTCGGCGCACCAGACCAGCGTGATCGCGGGCCCGCTCACGAGATACGGGGTCGCCAGCAGCAGGAAGCCCGCCGCCGTACCCGTGAAGACCTGTAGTCCGTCGCTGTCGAGCTCGCGCTGGCGCACCAGCCGCGACGAGACGACGGCGTAGAGCGCCGCCACGACCGCCGCCACGAGCCCCAGCCACGCCCTGTGCTCTTCGTGGAGCGCCACCACCGCGAAGCCGAAGTGCACGATGCCATTGGCGACGGTCAGGATCTGGCCGAAGGCGTCGATGGGAATGCGGCGGCGCAGGCTTCGCCAGGTGGGAATGGCGGCGAAGGAGACGAAGAAGGCCGCCAGGAATGGCAGCAGCCAGCGCAGCTGGAGCCATCGCGTGTCCCCGGGGTCGCTCGCGTAGGCGTAGACCCAGGTGCCGGTGTAGAGCACCGTCAGGGCGAACGCCATCCACTTGAGCGGCTGCCAGCGCTTCGTGTAGGCAACGGCAAAGACGCCGGCGTCGAGGACCAGCAGGTAGCTGGACAGGAAGACGAAGTTTCCGTCCCCGGTGCTCGCCAGCGCCGGCGCCAGGTAGCCGCCCAGCAACCCCCAGACCGCCAGCGCCTGTGCGTCGTAGCGCAGCGACTGCGCCGCCACCGCGGCGGTCACCGCCACGTAGAGCCCGAAGGCCAGCCCGGAGGGGATCACCCCGTACTGCTGCTGCCCGAAGTAGACCGCGACGAACAGCAACCCGTCGCCCGCAGCCACGAGCCCCGACGCGAAGCGCTGCCAGCCGCGCCGGGCGGCTCTGGACGTAGGCCGAGGGCGCGATCCGCACGCGCGGGGGGGGGGGCCGGGGGGGGGGGCCGGCCGCCGCGGGCCCCGGGGGGGGGCCCGCCGCCCGGGAGGCCCGGGGCGTCTCCCGGGCCTCGAGCGCCTCCACCCGCTCACCCAGGCGGTCGATCGTGGCCTCCAGAGCCTCGATGCTCGAGCGAATCGCCGCGAGCTCTCGCTGCTCCTCGTCCGTCATGGGCCCCCCCGTCTCCCGAACCTAGCGGAGGCTCGTTCGGCCGCGCGAGAGCCGGACTTGACGCAGCCGGGGGCTGGGGCTGCCCCGGCTCAGGCGTCGAGCGCTCGCGGCGTCACGAACCAGGCCAGCGGCTTCGGCTCGCGTTTCACGGCCGTGGGCGCGGCCTCGAGCAGATCGAGCGCGCGACCGAGGACGGCGTTGAAGATCTCTTCGGTCGTTGCGAGAACGTCCGCGTCGGTGCGGGGCAGCCCGACCCTCTCGACGAAGCCGAGGCAGTCCTGGCCGTCGTTGTACGCGCCGCCGTTGCTGCGGTGATACGCGCCCTGCCCGCTGAGATGGGCATCGAGCTTTCGGAACAGCTCCGCGAAGTTCGAGAGCGCAGTCAGCACGTATTCCCGCTGTACCAGCTGCCGCTTCAGCGCCCGCAGATCGAGGTGCTGATCCAGCATGAACTGAGAGATCCACAGGTTGTAGTAGCTGCCGACGTCGAGGTCCCACTTGAGCTTGCAGATCTCGTAGCTTCCCAACAGCGAGTACTGATCGCGGTAGAGCCGCATCGTGGCTTCGATCCGAAACTGCATGAACTGCTCGTAGATCTCGGTGCGCTTGCGCACGGCTCCCGCGCTCTCCCCGCCGAGGTCGCGTGCGATGAGATCGGCCACGAAGTCGTTGGCCAGGGCGATGAAGTCGGCTCCCGGGCTGTAGTACGGATCCGGAAACGCGGCGGCCTCACCCACCAGCCCCCATCGGTCCGGGCTGAAGAAGCGCTTCGTGCCGTAGGCCAGGTGGAGGAAGCTCTGCGTCTCGACGGGCTTGGCGTTTTCGAGCAGGGAGCGCACGGCCTCGTGCTGGCGCAGGAAGTCGAGGAAGCCGTCCTTGCTGCGATACCGCGTATCGAAGTGCTGCCTGTCGCAGACCACGCCGATGCTCGTGATGCCCTGCTGAAGCGGAATGAACCAGATCCAGTAGCCGCGGTAGAGGAAGTGCAGCGTGGAGAGCCGGCGGGGCGAATGGCGAACCCGCCCTCGAAACGAGCTCGGACCGGAATCGTCGATGTCGGTGACGCCCTCGAACCAGCCCCAGATGGACGCGTTGTCGAGCTGCGTCTCGGGAACGTCGAGATTCTCGAGGTGCGCGATCATGCGGCTCCGGCCGGTGGCATCCACGACCCAGCGGCTCTCGACCTCCTCGGCGCCGTCGCCGTCCGACACGCGGAAGCGGTGCGGACGCCCGTCTCTCCCCAGCTCCAGGTTCTCCACGCGAACGCCCATGCGCACGCGCACGCCGTCGCGGGCGTTCATCTCGATCAGGTCGCTCTCCAAGCGGCTGCGGTCGATCTGAAAGGAGGGGTGGAACGGAAGCGCCGATGATCCGAGTTCGCTCATCTCGTGCAGCGGCGTGTCCTTCCCGCTCGAATCGAAGAAGAAGCGCAGGCCGTTCTTCGGATAGTGGCGCTCGTAGAGGTAGCTGCTGAGCCCCAGGCGGCGGATGAAGTAGTTGCTGGCGATCTCGACCGTCGACTCGCCCACGTTGTAGCGGTGAGCGCGCTTCTTCTCGTAGAGGCCGATGCGGTGCTCGGGGAGCCTGCGGGCCAGCTGGCGCGCCAGCAGGTTGCCCGCCATGCCTCCTCCCAGGATCGCGACGTCCAGCTTCGTGTGGGCCATGGCTGCCTCGTGCTGCCCGGGGTTGCCGCGCGGCGCTGCAGCCCCCGCGACGCTCCCGAGAGGCGGACCATACGCCATGCCGGGTTCGCGCGGAAGCTGCGCCCGGGGGATCAGCGGGCCGTCGGATCTGCGAGAATCAGGCGGGAGATCATCTCCGAGGTGGTGTCGATGGTGGCGTCGCGCACGCTCGCCGGCAGCTCACCCAGCACGACCCGAGACGCGATCCACTCGACCGAGGTGTGGATCACGAAGGCGGTCGAAGGGATGTCGCGCACCCGCGTGATCCCCCGTTCCGCGGTCGCGTGGAGCAGCCGCTCGATGGCCTCCACGGCCTTGCGCTCGATTGCCTCGACCGCATCTTTCACCAGGGGATCCCGGAAGAAGCGCTCCCAGACGATGCGCCCGATTCCCGGCCGCAGCCGCCGGGACCGGATCGCGGTATCGACCAGGGCCCGGACCTTCTGGCGCATGTCCCCTTCGAGCCAGAGCTCGGGCGAGAGCGCGTCGATGATCTCCATCTCGCTGCGCGCGAAGGTCTCCTGGAGGATCTCGAGCAGGATCGCGCGCTTGTCGGGGAAGTAGCCGTAGACGCTCCCGACCGCGACCTGCGCGCGGCGGGCGATCTCCGCGGTCGTCGACTCCTCGTAGCCACACTCCTCGAAGACCAGGACAGCGGCCTCGAGAATGCGGGCGCGGGTGCGGCGGCTACGAGCCTGTTGGGGAGTTCGCACTCCGGGCTCGCCGTTCACTTGCGTCTTCTTCGGCTCAGTTGGGGCTCTGGTATTCCAGGCCGATCCGGCCGAGGCGCACCTTGAACTCGCGGATCACGGTGTTCCTCAGCACGTCCTGGATCGCGTCGGCTTCCATCCCGGTGAGGTCGGTGCCGTTGTACTCGGCCCGGCCGATGTCTTCTCCGGCGTCGGCGGCCTCCTGGGTGAGACGGTTGCCCTCGTTCACCGCGGCCGCACTCCTGCTGAAGAGATCCGTGAAGGTCTGGAGCATGTGGTAGCTCATCTCCTTCTGCATCTCCTGGACCTCGGCCTTCCGCTCCGGGAACTCCTTGATGAGCGAGCCGATGCGGTTCTCCCCGAAGCCCACGTGGCGCCGCTCGTCGGCGATCGTGCCGGCGAGAGTGGCGGCGAACTTGGGGTTGTTGGCGGCCATCGAGGCGTGCAGCAGCTCGAAGACGCTGAACGCCATGCCCTCGAGCACGATGTTCTGCCCCACGACGCCGGCCACGAAGTCGCCCTTGTCCACCTTCTCCAGCAGGACCTCCGCGAACTTCACCAGATGGGGGCTCGCGTACTGCGAGATCGTGTCTTCCAGTGCGTTCTTCTTGACCCCGAGGTCGTAGAGGCGCTGGGTGAAGATCTCGACGTGCCGCGCCTCGTCGAGGGTCTGCGTGGCGAGAAAATGCTTGCTCGCGTAGTCGGGTGCCAGGTTGATCAGGCCCGAGGACGCGGCCAGTGCGCAGCGTTCGCCCGCGATGAGCTGCACCGTGGTGCGCAGCGAAGTCTCGAGCAGGATGGGATTCTCGAGCAGGATCTCCGGCTCTTCGTCGGCGGGAGCATGGCCGTAGAGCGTTCCCTCCAGATAGCCCTGGGGGCAGGATTCGAGCCAGCTCTGGATCGAGTACGCGGACAGGAAATCACCCATGGTTCGCTTCTCCCTTCGTTGATTGCGTTGTGTGCGGATCTTCTCCGGTGGCGTTCGCGCGGCTGTCGCCTGCTGCGTCCCGCTGCGAGCCGGCCGCGAGCAAAACTAGAATCCGACGTCTGGTTCAGATGTTGGCACAGGATCCCGCCGCCGCAAGGCCTGTTGGGGCCGGTCCGCCCGCGGGAGGCGGGCCCCCGCTCGCGTTTTGCCGGGCTCGACGGCGTCGCGTACCTTGGCGCGCGATGGGCCGACAGAGCATCCAGCGTGTCGCGATCCTCGGCGGCGGTCCGGCGGGCGCGACCCTGGCGACCTTTCTCGGCCGAGCGGGCCTCGATGTCGTCCTCTTCCACCAGGACAAGCGGCAGCCGGTCGTCGTCGGCGAGTCGCTGGTTCCGGCCGTCGTCCCCTACCTCCGAGCGCTCGGAATCGAGGAGGAGGTCGCCAGCTACAGCGTCTACAAGAAGGGCGCCACCTTCGTCCTGAACCCGGAGCAGGAGATGAGCGTCTTCTTCGACGAGGTTCGCGGCGCGAAGACTCCTACTCCTACAACGTCCCCCGAGACGCCTTCGATGCGTCGATCCTGAACGTCGCGAAGCGGCACGCCACGGTCGTCGAGTGCCGGGCCGGCTGCGTGCGGGACGGCGGCTCGGATCGGGTCCTCCTCGACGCCGAGACGCTCGCTCGCTGCGGAGACGCGCTCGACGGGCAGCCGGATCTGATCGTCGATTCCGCGGGCCGCGGCCGGATCCTCGGCAACCTGATGGACGTGGAGATCGTCCAGGTCGAGCGCGCGGACACCGCGCTGCACGCTCACGTGGAAGGCGTCGAGGTGAAGGTCGAGAGCAACATCCACACCGATCGCATGGAGCACGGCTGGTGTTGGCGCATCCCCCTGCCGGGGAAGGTGTCCGTCGGCATCGTCGTGGACGCCGACTACATCGCGAAATTCGGAAACACGCCCGAGGAGCGCTTCGACCGCTACCTGAGCCACGACGCCCATCTGCGCGATTGGATGGCGCCCGCGAAGCGCGTGACGCCGGTCATGGAGTACACCGCGTACCAGATCATCTCCACCCGGGGCGTCGGTGAGAACTGGGCACTGCTGGGAGACTCCTTCGGCTTCATCGATCCCGTGTTCTCGAGCGGCCTGCTGCTGGCTTTCCTGGGCGCAGAAGAGCTCTCCAAGGCGATCCTCGACGGCTCCGACAAGGCGTTCGCGCGCTACGAGAAGAAGATCCAGCGCAACGTCAAGGCCTGGCAGGACGTGATCCGCTACTGGTACGACGGACGGCTGCTGACGCTGTTCCAGGTGGGCGACGTCGTTCGCTCGACGCTGATCGGAAAGCTCCTCGACTTCCACTTCCGCAAGCACATGCCGCGGATCTTCACCGGAGAGGATGCGACGAACCCCTACAGCCTGGGCCTGGTGAAGTTCATGGCCACCTACGGGCTGGCCGGAAACGACCCGGAGAAGAACCGGATCCTCTGAACGCATCGGTCTGACGCGGCCCATCGAGCCGTCGCGTTCGCCTCCGCAATCCGATTGTCAAGGTTTTGTGAGAACTCGTCGCGCCCGCCCACGGCGGGCTCCCGCTCGTCTACGCTGGCTCGATTCTGGACACGAGGCGAGAGCTCGACGGATGCGCAGCCCGATGAACGGCGCCCTGTATACGAATCGCGAGGAGATCGCCCACACCGCGACCCACGGGCTCGGGCTGGCGCTCAGCGTCGCGGGCTTCGCGGTGCTGATGCTGGCCGCCGCCGTTCGCGGCGACGCCTGGCACGTCGTGGGCTGCGCCATCTTCGGCACCACGCTGGTGCTGCTGTACGCCGCGTCGACGCTGTATCACGGGCTTCGCGTCGGACGCGCGAAGCGGATCTTCCAGCGGCTCGACCACGCCGCCATCTACCTGCTGATCGCGGGCACCTACACGCCCTTCACCCTGGTGAGCCTGCGCGGTGCCTGGGGCTGGACCCTCCTGGCTCTCGTCTGGGCGCTGGCGATCCTGGGAATCACGCTCGAGGCGACATGGGACAAGCGCATCGGGCGCCCGACCGTCGCGCTCCACCTCGCGATGGGCTGGCTGGTCGTCTTCGCCATCGAGCCGCTGGTGCGGTCGATCCATCTCGACGGCCTGCTGCTGCTGATCCTCGGTGGATTCGCGTATACCGTCGGCGTGGTCTTCTACGCGGCGAAGAAGATCCCCTACAACCACGCCGTGTGGCATGTCTTCGTGATGGCCGGCAGCTTCTTCCACTTCTCGTGCGTGCTCGGCTACGTGATCCCGCCCCCCGTCTGAACGCGCCCGAAGAGCTCGGGCATCGGCGCGGCCGGTATAGTATGGCCTGCATCCGACGGCATCCGGATATGGGTCTGCTGTGATCACCCCTTCGATGAGATTCGCCCTGTTCGGCGCATTGATCGTGACGCTCGCCGCCGCCGCTCGAGCGCAGGCGCCGCCCTTCATCCACGTGCCGCAGACCGTGTCGGACGAGTGGCGCGCCGTCCTCCGGGAGTTCGGCGACCCGGCCCTGCGTCCGGCCTATCCGTCCCCCGGCGACCTGGCCGGCTGGAAGCAGCTGCAAGCCGAGGTCGAGGCCCAAAGCAAGCCGCAGATGGCGAGGGTCGTCAAACACTTCGCAGCGACGATCCGCCGGCGTCGGATCGGCGGGGTCGATGTCCTCGACATCACGCCGAAGCGCCGGCGGAGCGGCAACGAGCTGCTGGTCTACACGCACGGCGGCGGTTACGTGCTGTTCAGCGCCGAATCGACGCTGGTGAACAGCCTCGTCGTCGCGGATGTGACGGGCCTGCGCGTCATCGCGATCGACTACTCCTTGGCGCCGGCGGCAAAATGGCGCGAGGTGACCGACCAGGTGGTTGCGGTATTCGGTGGCCTCTATCGGGAAGGCCACGCGCCGGAAGACATCGCGATCTTCGGAGAATCGGCCGGCGGCGGGTTGGCGGCCGGGGCGGTGCTCAAGCTGCGCGACCGGGGGCTGGCGATGCCGGCTGCCGTGGTGCTGTGGTCGCCGTGGGCCGACCTCACCGAGACCGGCGACAGCTACCACACGTTGAAGCACGCGGAAACGAGCTTCACCTACGACCGGCATCTCGAACATGCCGCCGGCGCCTACGCCGCGCCCGAGGAGCAGAAGATCGGCTACGTGTCTCCGGTGTACGGCGATTACTCCAAGGGATTCCCGCCGACGTTGATCCAGGGTGGCACGAAGGAGATCCTGTTGAGCGGCTTCATCCGGCTCTACCAGGCCATCGACACGGCCGGCGCAACGGTGAAGCTCGACCTCTACGAAGGCATGCCGCACGCCTTCCAGCTGCAGCTTCCCGGCGCGCCGGAATCGCGCACGGCACTCGGCAAGACGATCGCGCATCTCGAACACTATCTGATCCGATAGCGTGCGCCCGGTGGCCCTCGCCGTCGGCGGCGCCCGGGCATTGCTGCGCTCGCTAGCTGCCGGCTCGAGGCCTGCGCTCGCCGCTCGAGCCCGGTGCGCGAATCCTGTCCCACAGGACGTCGGGTGAACCCGCCAGGAGTCTCAAGGTCACACTCCCGATCCGGACGAGCCTGTAATGCTCGGCGACGTATCGAGATAGGTCTTGCTGGCCCCACACGGCTTCCTGGACGTAGGTCGGCCGCCGCCGGACGATGGAGTAGACGAGGTCGTACTTGTTGTGTCCCGGAACACTCGTCATCCCATCCCAGGAGACGCCGCCTTCGGTGTCCGGACGCAGGGAAGCGATGTGCTTGTCGGACTTGCCCAGGAAGTCGACACCGTTTCGCTCGGCATAGTAGGGGATGGTTCCAGCCCAGGTGACGCCCACCGTCGCGGTCTTCTTCGTGACTCGGGAGGGGGCGAGGCCGATCTCCGTGTTCTCGGCGTTGATGCTCGCCGTGTAGGGCGGCTCGTCGAAGGTGATCTCGTCGATGAATCGATCGTTGATCAGCAGGCACACCAGCAGGAACGCGGCGAAGAGGCCGGCTTGTCCGAAGAAACGCGGCGATGCCGACCAGCGGGTGGATGTCCGCTTCGAGAGAGCGCCGCCGGGCGCGCGTGACTCGAAGAAGAGGGACAGCTCCAGGGTGACGAGGACGAGCAGCAGGGGGACGAACGGGGCGATCTTGCGCCAGTAGGTCCATGGGTCACCGCCTACGTAGATCTCGTAGCCGATGGCCGAGAGGAACAGCGCGAACAGCAAGCTCGTGTGCCGTCCGAATCTCCTGATGAGTGCCAGCAGGGCGACGCCGAGCGGCAGCACCATCGGTCCCCAGAACGGCATCAAGAACCCGAGCCCGTTGCCGATGCGCTCGGACAAGGACAGCCCGACCATCTTCAGCAGGTAGGTGTTGGGTGTCAGGCTGCCGTAGTACGCGAGGCGGAAGAGGCAGACGGCGACGACGAAGCAGGACAGGACGAGGGATTCTATCAGGACGATCCTGCGCCAGCGCAGTTCGCCTCGCAGGCCGATCGATCGAAACAGCACGATCAGCGCAGCCGGAATGGCCGCGTCCGGCCGCGTCAGGAACGCCAGCCCCAGCAGGATCGGAATCATCGGGACGACGCGGGGCGAGGCCTCGGATCGGAAGGCCAGCCAGACGGCGCCGAACAGCAGCGCCGCGAGCATTCCCGTTTCCATCCCCATCAACGACCAGTAGCCGAGGGGGTAGTACGCCGTGGAGCAGCAGAAGAAGAGCGCCCGGACCAGGCCGCTCGTGTCGGAGCCGTTCTTCTCGAGCAGCGCTTCTCCGATCTTCATGGAGAAGAATCCCGCGACGAGCAGGAAGACGACTCCGAGAACCTGGATCGCGAGCACTCCCCCGACCTTTCCGAAGACGAGGATGCACAGCGCCATCAGCAGGGTCATGAGCAGGTTCGTGATTCCTTCGACGCGTTCTCCCGGGTTCCAGACCAGGCCGTTGCCGTGGACCAGGTTCCAGGCGTAGCGCATGGAGACCATGGCGTCGTCGAAGAGACAGAAACGCCGCACGTCGTCGCCGCCGACGAACGAAGAGCTCACGATGAAGACGATGGCCCAGCCGATGAACACGGCAGCCGCGAGGTGCACGCAGGACCATTGCCCGAAGCGGCGCGCGCGGTCGCGAGCGGGAGACATCTCAGCGCGCCCTCACGGTGAACTCATGCTCGTCACTCGGCCCGACCCAGGACGGGGAGTGGCCCGTATTGTGCCAGAATCCATCGGAGCCGAAACACGAGAGATTCCGGGATCCAGCAGCTCGGCGACCGAGATGGCGGACCTCGGGCCGGATGAGGCGCCGGCGCGCTTCGGGCCGTGCGCCAGGGCCTTGTCGCGTCTACCGCTTGCGCGCGATGAACCGCCCTTGGGCCAGCTTGCCGGCCTCGGCGAGCTCTTGCATGAAGCGGAACTCGTTTCCGAGCGCGCCGATGGCCCCGAGGTCGAAGCCCATGATCTGGAGCGCGTCGTAGGTGAGCTGCATCTCCGCCATCTTGATGTAGAGGTCGATGTAGGGGGCGAAGCGCTTGGTGTCCTCCGCCTCCTCGACCTCACAGCCGGCCTTCTCGAGCAGCCCGCGATAGCCGTCGATGCTCTGCACGTTCGGGAACTTCATGGAAGCGAGGAAACGCTCGGCCTCGTCTTCGCCGAGCCCGGCCGGACCCTCCACCCAGTCGGTGAAGGCGATGACCCCGCCGGGCTTCACGATCCTCACGGCCTCGGCGATCAGCTTCGGCTTGTCCGCGACGTAGCACCAGGCGTCCTCGCCCCACACGAAGTCCGCCTCGCCGTCGGGCAGGCCGCTGGCGCAGGCATCGGAATGCACCAGCCGGATCCGATCGGCCAGCCCCTCCTTCTCGCAGCGGGCAAGGCCCTGCTCCACCACGGTGGCGCTGGCGTCGACACCGACCATCGAGGCGACGTCGCGAAAGCGCACGAGCAGGCGCATGCCGGCTCCGTTGCAGCAGCACAGGTCGACGCCCCGCTGGCCGGCGGTGATGCCGGCGCGCTCGGACAGATCCATGGAGGATTGGAAGCCCCCGACGTGGATCTGCTGACCGAGGAGGAGCTCCCACAGCTCGCCCTCGGCGCCGTCGTAGATGGCATTCACCTCGGCCAGGCCGATCTCGTCGGTCGCCTGCATGGGCCACTCCCTCCTCGATGGTGGGTGGTGCAGCGGGCGCGAGAGCGCAGCCGAACGTAGGGCCTGGCGCCGCGCCCGGGCATGACCGCGGTCATACCCCCGATTGCGCCGCGTCACCGCGTCGGCGGCACCCGATCTCCTCGATCCGCGATCGTGGTTTCCGGCGCGGATTCGTCGGCCCCGGCGCCACGTCTCGTCCCCTGCCGGACGGTGTCATATGCCTTCGCCCTTCCAGACCTTCGCGTCCGGGAGGGACTGGA
>JBHHVG010000058.1:0-11281 GCA_046754165.1 Myxococcota bacterium | reverse complement strand
CGCGGTCCAGGTGGGTGTTTTTGGCAATGCGGCGAACGCCGAGCGCCGCTTGGCCGTGATCGAAGCGTTCGTCGACGGTGCACGCATCTTCAGTGGCCGCGCGGGCAGCGAAGCCAGGTTCTGTCGCCCGGGCATGGATTGCGCTCCGCCTCGCAAGACGCCGAAGCGGCGCCCGGACACCCGAGACAGGATATGGGCATGCACTGGCTCTCACATTTCGTGGGGGATGCCGTCGTCCTGGATCATTTTGCGGCATCGCCGAGCCTGCGCAGGACCGCAGCAGCAATCCTGATGGTCGCAGAAGCCCCGGGGATCGGGGCTAGAAGGCGGTACCCGGCGCCCGTGTACGCGGCGTGGCGAGAAATGCCTCGACCCAGTCCGGGTGCGTCGTATGGCGTTCGAGCACCATCAGGCCGCACTCGGACATCTCGTTGTCGAGGCCGTGCTTCTGCAAGTCTCGGGACGTCGGGACTTCGGGGTTTCCGGGAATCCAGAAGAACCACCACAATGCCCGAAGCAGCCGAGATACGCCCGTCATGGGTCTGCCGTGCTCGATGGCGAGCACACGTCCTTCGGGGGAACAGAGCCTGCGGGCCTCACACAGCACCGCGAGGCGGGGCGACCTGGGCATCTCGTGGAGCGCGAGCCCGATCAGGACGCGGTCGAAGTGGCCGCTCGGCAGTTCGGTCCGTCGCGCATCTCTCAAGAGGTAGGTGACTTCGGTACCGCGGTTCTTCTTCCGTGCCCTGGCGACCTGTCCCCGCCCCAGATCGATGCCGGTGATCGAAAGCTCTCGCTCCGCCTCGAGCATGGCCTGCTCCATGCTTCCCGTCCCGCAGCAGAGCGACACAACGCCCATGCCGGGCCGGAGGTCGAGCCAGCGCACGAACTCTCGGCGACACGCTCGCTCTCCACCGAGAGGCAGGAATCCCCACCATACGACCAGGTCGTACAGCGGACTGGCCAGCGCGTACGCCAGTTCCAGGAAGCGACTCGAATAGCCCGCCGTCGATGCGTCCGCCATGGCCGTTAGGCCTCCATCCGGCAGTCAATCCGGAGGATAACACTCCACGTCAGTGGGCCCATGAAGGCCGCCGCCTGCTGCGCCGAAGGTTCCGTCACGCCCTCATGCTCCCGATGAGGCGGGAGGTGATCGACTGCCGCTCGGTCCGATCGGTCCGTGGTACAGTCTGGCGGCAGGTGCCGGTGCCCTGCGATGGTGGTCAGCGCGGTGCGACGGGGCGGAGCGCCCGGTTCGTTTCACCGCTGCAACCCGGGGAGAATTCGACGAGATGGACGCGAATGACAAGAAGCTGGCCCTGCGAATGATTCCATACGGTCTCTATGTCCTCGCCGCTGAATCAGCGGACGGCCGGGTCGCTGCGTCCACGGTCAACTGGGTGACGCAAGCATCGTTCGATCCACCGCTGGTGGCCGTCGGTGTCAAGGCAGACTCTGGCGCACATTCGATCATCAAGGAATCCGGCGCGTTCGCCCTGAACATTCTTGGCAAGGATCAGCAATCCTTGGCCTTCTCGTTCTTCAAACCCGTGGAACGCGATGGCGACTCGATCGCGGGAGAGCCATTCAAGTCCGGGGGCGCGGGCGCACCGCTTCTCACCAATGCACTCGCATTCCTCGAATGCAGGCTCGTCGATACGGTCGAGCGCGGAGATCATTCACTCTTCGTGGGCGAGGTCGTGGATGCCGGTATTTCGGAAGGATTGGTCGGACGGCCCGATGACGCGACGCTGACGCTTCGAGATCTCGGAGAAAAGACGTTCTACGGCGGCTAGCTTCGCACCCTCTTCCGAGCGCGACTCGGCATAGGATCAGACCCGCAGAGGCCC
Organism: Myxococcota bacterium; assembly: GCA_046754165.1. Taxonomy (GTDB): domain Bacteria; phylum Myxococcota_A; class UBA9160; order UBA9160; family SMWR01; genus JAFDEI01. The sequence goes on along the minus strand of JBHHVG010000058.1, from coordinate 9,431 downwards.
GGCATGGATCTCAGGCTCTTCGCAACCGTCTTCGCCACCATCTTCGTCGCTGAGCTCGGCGACAAGACCCAGCTCGCCACGCTTCTCTACGCGTCCGATGCATCCCATCCAAAGTTGACGATCTTCGCGGCGTCTGCAGCGGCGCTGGTGCTGACTTCCGCGCTAGGGGTGCTCGCGGGCTCCACGATCGCCCTGCACGTGAGGCCCGAGGTCATTCGTTGGGCCGCCGGCTTCGGCTTCATTGCCGTCGGCGTCTGGGTCTTGATTTCACGCGGATAGCGTGGCAACCGACATGCGGCGAGATCACGATCGAATCAGGCCGGATGATCCGGTCCGGCTGCCCGTCAAGGTCGTCCCCGGCGCTTCGCGGGACGACGTGGCGGGGTGGCTCGGCGACGCTCTCAAGGTCCGCGTGGCCGCACCCGCCGAGCGCGGCAAGGCGAATGCGGCGGTGGAGCGGACGATCGCCGCGGCGCTCGGAATCCCCGGCCGATGCGTCCGCGTCGTCGGGGGCGCAACGTCGCCGCGCAAGATCGTGGCAATCGAGGATCTCTCCCGGCTCGAGGTCCATCGCAGGCTCTCGAAGCCGGGCCCCTGACGCGCTCCGGAGCCAACAGACTGCAAGCCATTGGTCCGCTGGTGCGGCGACGAACTTCTGACGCAGGACACTAGATCTGCTTGGGATCTCCCACCGCCTTCCGGCCCCGGACCAGCCACGACGCGAGCGCGGGCTCGAGCCGGGCCTTCGCCACCTCTTCGTAACGCGCCGACTGGTCGGGACGCAGGAGACCCTCCCAGCGGCGGCTCGTGCCCTTGTGGAAGAAGCGCGAATTGTCCTTCCACAGACCGACGGTGGCGCCGGGCGCCATCTTGTCGGCGTTGCCCTTCATCTGGTCGAACGTCACGCCGTGCACCAGTTCTCTCCAGCGGGACTCGTCGACGGGAATGTCGAGGTACTCCGAGATCCTCCGCATCTCGCCGTCGAGATCGGCGAGGAGGTCTTCGAAGTGCACGTGGAGCACATTGTCGAGGTGGCGGTAGTCCCACCACGTCTGAGCGTGATGCAGATGCGACCAGAAGGGATAGCCGTCCTGCTCCCACGCAAAGCTGCTCTTCGAGAGCCAGTTGTCGAAGGCCTGCTGAACGTCGTCGGGGGGGTGTGGCAGCCGAGGACCTTTGCGCTCCGAGTCCTTGTTCGCTTCGTCGATCTTCTCCGGCACCATGTTGTTCCAGTGGTTCCACATGGAGGCGAAGACATCTCGGCCGTCGCGGCCCACGACGATGTAGCGGACCTCGTCGAAGAACCGCATGCCGTCGAGCGGCAGGTGGGTCTTGATGTAACGCCGGCTCTCGAGGCCTTCGAGCAGCTTGATCACCTCGTCGATCGGCGCGAACAGCGCGTCGATCCAGGGCGACAGCTCGTCCTGGGCCACCGGCGGCTCGGGCTCCTGGAAGACCAGCGCGGCGCAGATGCCCTGGAGCCAGGTGGTCCCCGCCTTGTAGGAGGTCGAGATGACGATGTCGCCCTCGCGGGGCCGGAAGTGGTCCCAGCGCGAGCCGTCCATGATGACGTTCTGGTAACAACGCGTGCGCTGCGGCCGGGAGGCTTCGTTCATGGCGGAATCCCTTCCTCTCTGGTTCGATCGCACCGGCGCATCCTCGTCACCCGGTCCGGGGCAGCGACAACATTCCACCGACGCGCCCGTTTCGTCAATATCCGGGCGGTTTCCGCCATTCGAGCGCGGGTCGGCGCGCCGTTGCCCGCTGATCCGCGCGGACCGGCCGGGAGCAGCGTCGAGAGGCCGCGTCGAGGTCCCGGCGTGGCCGTTGGCGCGACCGCTGGGGACCGATCGACCGTGGTAGGCTCCCGTTCGATGGACCGCGATGCGATGCACGGCGCCGCGATGGAGGGCGAAGGAGTGGGCGCCCTGGGTGCATCGCCCCGCCTGCGATGGATCTGCGCGCCGGTCCAGTCCCTCGAGTCGTGCGTTCCCGGCGTGCTGCTGTGGCGCGCCCACCGGAACACGCGCTTCCGCTTCTCAACGATCGACTGATGAAAGGAGCCACCCATGCCCGAACTCGAACTCGTGAATCCTCCGGGAACCGAAGCGATCTACGAGTCGTTCAAGTTCTCCCAGGCGGTCGTCGCCGGCGGCCGCGTCGACGTAGCCGGCCAGGTCGGGCTCGGCCGCGACATGCAGGTGCCGGACGACATCCAGGGCCAGGCCCGCAACGCGTTTTCGAATCTCAAGACCGTGCTGGAGGCCGCGGGATCCTCGCTCGCCGGTGTGACCCAGCTGACCGTGTACCTGACCGACATCGCCGACTCGCGCACGGTCAACGAGGTCTTCGCGGAGTTCTTCCCAGAGCGCTATCCGGCGCGCACGGTCGTGCAGGTCGTCGCGCTGGTGCTGCCCCAGCTGAAGATCGAGGTGCAGGCCAGCGCCGTCGCCGGAGACTAGAAGCTACCCCGGAGATCGAGCGCAAAGCAGGGGGGACCGCGACCGGGTGTTCGCCATCGTGCCGGTCGTCTTCGCACCCCGAATCCTGCCTGAAAGCGGAGGCCCCGACATGAGCGACGCGGCACAGCCAACGATCTACCAGACCTGGACGACCGACAGTCGGCGCTGGCAACACTACCGGCGCCGCCCAGGGGACATCATCATCGGGACCTACCCGAAGTGTGGCACCACCTGGACTCAGCGAATCGTGGACCTCCTGGTGTTCCAGTCGCCCGAGGCGCGCTCCATCCTCGACGTCTCACCGTGGATCGACATGCGCTTCGGCCCGCCGATCGAGGAGGTCATCGCGCGGGCCGACGCCCAGCAGCACAGGCGGTTCTTCAAGAGCCACCTGCCCTTCGACGGCCTCCCTTGCTACGAAGATGTGCGTTACATCCACGTCGCGCGGGATGGTCGCGACGCCTGCATGTCCTTCTTCAACCACTGCTCGGCCTACACGCCCCAGATGTACGAAGCGATGGACCGCGGGGCCCTGGAAATGGGCGCACCGGCGCCTCGCTGTCCGGACGACGTGCGGGTGTTCTTCCACGAGTGGCTGACGAAGGGCATCCATCCGGGGTTGCGGGACGGCTTCCCGACCCACTCCTTCTTCGACTTCGAGAACACCTGGTGGAACGCACGAGAACGATCGAATGTTCTGCTCGTGCACTACAACGACCTCACCGCCGACCTCGACGGCGAGATGCGTCGCATCGCCGGGTTCCTCTCGATCGATGTCAACGAGGGGATATGGCCTGAACTGGTGGAGGCCGCGACCTTCGACGACATGAAGCGCAAGGGGTCATCCCTGTTGCCCATGGTCGATGTGGTCTTCGAGGGCGGCACCGATCGCTTCCTGTACAAGGGGTCGAACGAACGTTGGCGGGGCGCGATCCCCGCAGAAGACCTCGCCCTCTACGAGGAGCTGGCGGGGGCCCGTTTCTCCGAGCCACTCGGCCGCTGGATCGAGAACGGGCGGCTGAAAGCCGGAGATCCCGGAACGGCGCCGGATTGAGGTCGGCCGGAGCCCGGTGAATCACCGGTCGGCGTGTATTCCAGTGCCCGCGATGAGCGACTAGCGCACGATCGGGGCGGGCCGTCCGTTCTCGTCCACGGCGACCATCACGAATTCTCCCGTCGTGCACAGGCTGCGCGCGCCAGTCAGAAGGTCCTCACGGTGCATCTCGATCTCGATGCGCAGGGAGGTCCGGCCGACGTCGACCACCGAGCCGGTGAGCTCGACGAGCTCGCCCTGCTTCACCGGGCAGAGGAATTCGACCTTCTCCGAGCGCGCGGTCACCACGGGCATGCGCGTGAAGCGGGACGCGACGATGAAGGCCAGGCGGTCCATCAGGCTCAGCGCGTGCCCGCCGAAGAGTGTCCCCTGGCTGTTGGTGTCCTCTGGATAGACGATCTCCATCAAGCTCCCGGCGCGGGGCGCCTCGTCCATGCAGCGACCTCCCACGAGCCGCCGCGTCCACGGTCCGCGCGCGATCGGGCGGCAAGCGTAGTCGCCCCCGGCCCCGTCCGCTCCCCGAAGGCCATCTGAGTTCCGGCGGCGTCGCAGGACAGCCGCGCGCGCGCCGGCGGATGGCGACGCGACCCGATCCTGCGCAGGCGTGTTACCATCCGGCGCGGATGATACGCTGGGGAGCCGGTCGACCATCCCGTTGGCCGACTCCAGACCACGGGACGACATGAACGCGCGCGCACACTCCTTCCTGGTCGGGTTGGCCCTCGCCACCGGTCTGGCCGCCGGTGGCGCCGAAGCCCGCTGCCTGCGATACGCGCCCACCCAGGTCACCCTGACGGGAAAGCTCACCCAACGGACGGTCCCGGGGCCGCCGAACTACCTGAGCGTCGCGCAGGGAGACTTCCCAGAGATGATCATCGTGCTCGTACTCGATGAGCCGATCTGCGTCACCGGAAATTCGTCGAGCACCCCAAGCTCCCAAAGCCACTCGAAGGTCGAGGAGGTGCAGCTCGTCGTGGAGGGAAGCGCGCACCTTTCGCTGATCGACAAGGGAGTTCGCGCCACGGGCACTCTGTCGTCGGCGCAGACCGGACACCATCGAACGCCGGTGCTGCTCACGGTGAAGGGACTCCGCGCCTCCTGAGGGCGGCCGTTCACCCGCGTCGCTAGCAGAGCGGCTCGCACAAGCGGATCCAGGTCCCGCAGATCTGGACCGCCGCCTCGGCCACGTCGAGCCCTCGGGAACGCGCGGTGTCGAGGGCGCGTTCGGAATCGGCGCAGTGCACCCCGAAGGCGGCGAGACATTCGCCGCGCTCGTCCATCGCAGCCTCGAAGCGGAGCGTCCCCTGCGCCAGGGCGATCTCGAAGGCCCCGCCGACGTTCCGCACCTCTCCGCCGAAGACCTGCGCGTATCGGAACGCGAGCTTCTCCGGATCCGGGCTCTGGAGCACGGCGCTCGCGATCTGCTGCGCCACGTCGGTGCGAACCTTCGATCGCCATTCGGAACCGGCCCAGCGCCAGGATTCGGGCGGCGTCGGTTGGTCGATCGAGCACAGGGTGCCGCCCGTGTCGCGCGGATGGAGATGCATCCCGCGGATGTCGTCGAGATCTGCGCTCCATACGACGCGCACGCTCAACGCGTCGAGGCGCCGGCGATCTTCCTCGAAGTCATCGGTCTGGAGCAGCAGCATGTAGCCACAGTCGCCGCCCTTGCGGGCGAGGTAGCGACCGGCTGTCGTGTTCTTCTCGACGGGAGAGACGACCTCGAGGAACGTATCGCCCACGGGGATCACCGCGTTGTGCAGGCCGAAGAACTTCACGCCGGGGTCGTGGAAGCCCACCTCGATCGAGAGCACGGCGCAGAGGTCTTCGACCACGGGATCCCGTTCCCGGGCGACGAGGGCGATCTGACGCAGACGCATGGCGATACCTCGATCTGGATGTTGCGCATGGCTCCCTGCTCTCGAGCGCCCATACTGGCACGGCTCGTCGGTGGAGACCATGGTAGAATCTCGTCTCCGCATCCGCGGTTCTTTCGGACCGCGACGACAGGAGGAATCCATGGAGATCGAAGGCGGCTGCTACTGCGGCGCCGTCCGCTACAAGGCGGGGGGAGACGCGCTGTTCAAGGGGCAGTGCCACTGCCGGGAGTGCCAGTACATCGCGGGCGGAGCGCCCAATCTCGTGATGGGGATGCCGGAGGCGAGCTTTGCGTACACCAAGGGATCGGCGAAGTCCTTTCAACGCGGCGACCTCGAGAGCCCGGTCACGCGCGAGTTCTGCGCAGACTGCGGCACGCACCTCCTCAGCCGCGCGCCGAGGCTCCCCGGGACGGTATTGATGAAGATCGGGACATTCGACGATCCGAGCGTCTTCGAAGGCCCGCAGATGGTGATCTACACCGTCGACAAGCAGCGCTTCCACCACGTGCCCGACGGGGTTCCGACCTTCGAGCGCACCCCGAACTGAGCATCGCGCTCGGCGATCCTCTTTGGACGCGACGACCCGCCCGTGAAGCGCGTGCACGAGACATCGGACCGGACCGTCGCGCAGCTCCTGCGCGGAGCCCTCGAGTCCGCCGGCGTATCTGCGATCGTCGAGGGCGAGCACCTCTCCGCGATCCGGGGAGAGATCCCCGTCGGTGCCTCCGCCGAGTACCGCGTGTCGATCGTGGACGACGAACAGCTGCCCCGCGCCGCACTGCTTATCCGACAGCTCCTGAAGGATCCCGCGGCTTCTCCGAACCAGAAGCCCTGGGTCTGCGCGGAATGCGGCGAGCATCACGAAGCACACTTCGTGACCTGCTGGAAGTGTGGCGGCGAGGCTGAGCTGGGCTGATGCGCGCCGCAGCAGCCCTGGGCGGCCTGGCCGTTCTCGTCTTTCTCTGGGAAGCGTGGCTGCCTCGTTCCCAGATCGACGACGCCTACATCTCCTTCCGGTACGCCGGCAACCTCGTCGCCGGCCATGGCCTCGTCTTCAACGCGGGGGAATATGTCGAGGGGTTCACCAACCTTCTCTGGACGCTTCTCATCGCAGCGGGGATCGCGCTGGGCTTCTAGGCGACGGCGGTGGGGCATGTCCTCGGAATCGCGAGCGGCGCGGCCCTGCTGCTCGCAACCGTCGCCTACGCGCGCGCACTCGTCGATGGGCCACGGGCATGGCTCTCCGGCGTCGCGGCGTGGATCGTTCTCTCGTCCTGCTGCTTCTCGAAGTGGAGCGTGTCGGGCCTGGAGACCCCGCTCTTCGCCGCGCTGGGGGTCGCCGCGCTCGGTGTCGCGGGGGCGGGCTACGCGCTGCGCTCGCGAAGCACCCTCGGCGTCGCAGCATTGGCGTGCCTCCCGGCGGCGATCGTCTGGAACCTCTACGGCGAACGCGGCGCGCCGTTGCTGGTCGCCGCCGTGGGAATCGCGGCGCTGTGGGCGATCGGCCGGAAGCTGCGCTGGCGCCGGGCGCTTCCGGCCGCGAGCATCGCCGTCGCCGTTGCCGCGCTTGGACGGTTTGCGTTCGACGGCGATCCCACCGCATCGGTCACCGGGAACTCGATCGCCACGGCGTTCCGATTCGAGCGCCTGGTCGGAGCGGGAGACGAGAACCACCTCCCGGACGCGTTCGTGAGACGCCAGGCCAGGATCATCCTCGAGCGACCTTCACCGGCTCGCCTCGTCGCCCACGGTGCGATCGGACGGTTCGGATACTACTCCGGCCTCCCGATTCTCGACATCTTCGGTCTCGTCGATCCAGCCGTATCGCGCAACCGGATTCGCGTGGACGGGGGAACGCCGAAGCCCGGCCACCAGCGATCGAATGCGGACTACGTCCTCGGCCGCGAGCCGGACTACATCCTGATTCCGAAGGAGATCGATTCGAATCGGCCGACCGCCTCGCCGGCGGTCGTCGCTATCTGGAACCACCCGGATTTCCTCGCCGAGTACGAGTGGGACGCACAGGTGAACGGATACCGGCGTCGTGACCAGCCAACTTCGCGATCCAAGCCGACATCCGGAATCGCTCTGGATGGTGATGAATGAGATCTGGACGCGGCGGGCCGAGTCGCCGAAGGTCGTGGCCCGGGATGATCAGCACGTCGCCCGAATCGACCACGGAGCGGACCTGATTTCGGTGCAAGGCGGCCCGTTCGGGATCGCTCGCAATTCGCTCGACGTCGTCTGATTCGAGCCAGTCGAAATGGACGACCGTGTCCCCCGTCAAGAGAACGGGGCCTGTCGCCAGATTCACGAGCATCATCACGTCCTCGCTCGTGTGACCACCGGCGGCGATGATGTGAATCGTTCCGTCGCCAAAGAGATCCACACTCTTCTCGAATGGGCCAATCGGCTCGGTCTTCCCGGCGTCCTCGCTCATGAGCTCTCGCCACTCGGGGACCCTGCCGGATTGGAACGGGGAATCGTTTCCCTCGATCATTCTCTCCCGCGTGCCGGGGCCTGCGATGAACACCGCGTGATCGAACTCGGCGGCAACACCCCAGTGGTCTTCGTGAAGATGAGAAATCACGACCGTTTCGACATCGCTCGGCGAGAGCCCCGCCTCCAGCATCTGGGCCTCGAGGGTCTGGCCAACGCGGCCGCGGCTCTCCATCAGCCATCCGACGGGCGGTGCGATTGCTTCCTCTCCGTGCTCGGCCACTTCATGAGAAAGACCGAGATCGAACAGGATGAGCCCACGGCTCGGATGCTCGATCACGAAAGCCGGGACGGCACGCCAGGGCGGGGTGGGGCCGACGAGAAGCGATGACATCCGATTCGCACCGGTATTGAAGATATGGAGTACAAGCCCAGGTACCGGCTGAGCGAGAGACAGTGGCGTCTCCTCGACAACAGGACCGCTCACCAGAATCGGACGATAGGGAAGGAAGACTGCGAGCAGCACGGCGATTGCGACCAGAGCCAACGCGAGTGACCTCGCGACCATCCACCGCATTCTGTTCAACGTCGCTGATTCCTCACTTGGCGCCTTCACTCTCCGTCGTCTCGACCATGCCCATCGCGTCGTCGGCCTCGGCCTGGGCAGCCTCGAGCACGGCGCGGAACGACTCGGGCAGGGGCGCGGACCGTCCGTCCGGGCCCACGGCCGCCGCGACGACGCGGCCCTCCAGGCAGATCTCGCCGTCGGCCAGGCGCGTCGCCCGGAAGCCGTAGGTCACGGAGCTCCGTCCGACGCGCTCGATTCGCGCGGTGCATTCGAACTCGTCGGGATAGCCGAGCGACGCGCGGTAGTCGCACTCCACGTGGACGCGCGGCAACCCGAACGCGCGCGCGCCCGGGGTCGATTGCCCGCCGAAGAGCTTGCGCATCAGGCTGTGCTCGGTGATTTCGAAGTACCGCAGGGCGGCGGTGTTGTGGATGCGGCCGCTCGCGTCCGTGTCGACCCAGTTGACGCGCATCTTCTCTGTATGGGTCATCATCGATACTCCCGTGGGGCGCGAGTATAGGCGCTCGCGACGGCCCCGCGAGCAGAGCGGTCACACGTGGTATCGTCTGCGGCGCAGATCGTGGATTCCCCGTCGCGAGTCGCGCACGCCGCTGCACGGGGCTCCGCAGCACGCGAAGGAGAACACCGTGATCGGATACGTGACGCTCGGGACCAACGACATGGAACGCGCCGCCAGCTTCTACGACGAGCTTCTCGGAAGCATCGGAGCCCGCCGGTTTCTCGAGAACGACCGCTTCATCGCCTGGACCACCGCTCCGGATGCTCCCGCGGTCTCGCTCGCCAAGCCCTTCGACGAGAAACCAGCGACCATCGGAAACGGGGTGATGGTGGCGTTGGCAATGGACAGTCACGAGAAGGTCGACGCCCTGTACGAGAAGGCCATCGAGCTGGGCGCGACGGACGAGGGTCCTCCGGGTCCGCGTGGCGAGGGCTTCTATGCGGGCTACTTCCGGGACCTCGACGGCAACAAGCTCAACGCGTTTTTCATGGGATAACCGGGGCACTTT
>JBHHVG010000057.1:0-11339 GCA_046754165.1 Myxococcota bacterium | reverse complement strand
GAGGGGGTAGCGCCGATTCAGCTCCGCGGCGACCTCGCTCGGAGGGATGACGCCGTCCCGCGAGCCACTGTCCGGGCGCCGCTTCAGTATCCCACCCTGCTCTGGAAAGGGCGTGAGCACGTGGCTCAGGCCCACCGACAGGAGCGCCGCCGGCGTGCCGTGTCCGGAGACGTCGAGGATGTACATCCCGACCAGCTCGTCGGTCAAGCGGCAGAGATTGAACATGTCGCCACCCACCAGCTCACAGGACTCGTACACCCAGCCGAAATCGACGCCCGGAATCTCCGGTGCGCGGCCGGGCAGCAGCGAGCGTTGGACCGCGGCCGCGGCGCGTTGGTCACGGTCGATCCTCCGCGTGGCCGCGGTGAGATCGCGGACCTTGGTGGCGAGGTCCGCTTCGAGCTTCAAGATCCGCTCCGCCACCCCGAGCTGGGCCTTCAGCTCTGCGTCGTTGACGGGCTTCGTCACGAAGGCATCCGCGCCGGCGTTGAGGCCTTGCGCGAGGTCCTTCTTGCCTTCCCGCGATGTGAGCAGGATGATCGGGAGATAGGTCTCTCGCGACTCGGCGCGCAGACGCCTGCACAGGTCGATGCCGCTCATCCGGGGCATCTCCCAATCCGTGACGAGGAGATCGACCTCGTCGTTCTCCGCCAACCGGGCCCACGCCTCGGCTCCGTCCGAAGCCCACAGCACCTCGTGACCCAGGCCCTCCAGGACCTCTCCGATCTGCATGCGCCAGAATGCGGTGTCTTCCGCGACGAGGATTCGCACTCAGCACTCGTCGGTCGTGCCGACGACACAGCTTGAGAACCCGCGGCAGCGACCCTGACGGCGACAGCCGCCACGGGCCGTCATCCACCGGCAGAGTGGTTTCCAACACCCGGAACGGACGGGAGTTTCCGCTGGCAACGGTCACGCCATGCCAGCTGTCGGATCCGTCGGCCCGTCTCTTCCACCGCGAAGCGTTGGTACCGTTCAGCTGGTGGCCCCTTGCGGGCCTGACGACTCCGAAGCCGTGAACCAGGTACGTGGATCCCCTCGCTACCGACCGGTGAAGACCGGCTTGCGCTTCTCGAGGAAGGCCTTCGGCCCCTCGCGCGCGTCCTCGGAACGGAACACGGGAATCCCGATGGCCATCTCCACCTGGTCGAAGGCCTGCTTCTCGGGCAGGCCGGCGCTCTCCCGCATCGACTCGAGAATCGCCTTCACCGCGAGGGGGCCGTTGGCGGCGATGCGGTCCGCGATCTCCCGGGCCAGAGTCAAGGCGTGACCATCGGGAACAACGTGGCCGATCAGGCCGAAAGCGAGGCACTGGGCGGCGCTGACGTCGTTCCCGGTCAGCAGCATCTCCGCGGCGATCGTGTACGGGATCTGGCGCGGCAGCCTCACGGTCGAGCCCGCCATGGGAAACAGCGCCCGCTGCACCTCGGTGACCCCGAACACCGCACTCTCGCCCGCCACCCGGATGTCGGTGCCCTGGAGAATCTCCGTGCCGCCGGCCAACGCGAAGCCCTCGACCGCGGCGATCACCGGCTTGGTCGGGCGATGGGTCTTGAGCCAACCGTCGAAGATGATGCTCGCGTCCTTCTTCAGCCGCTCCTCGAACTCGTTCTCTGGCGGGGCACCGGAAGACAGCTTCGCGATCACGCCGAGATCCATGCCGGCGCAGAAATTGCCGCCGGCACCCGTGAGGATCGCCACGCGCAGATCGTCCTCGTCGTCGAGGCGATGCCAGGCGTCGCGGAGCCCGCACAGGACCTCGGCGTTCACCGCGTTCTTCTTCGCTGGGCGGTTGATCGTGACGGTCAGGACGTGACCGTCGCGATCGGCAAGCAGAGCCGGCTCGGACATCTTCTCGGTTCCTTCCCTCAGGCGCGTTGACTGCTCACGGACACGCACTCCCCGGTCATGTAGGAGGAGTAGTCGCTCGCGAGAAACACCATCACGTTGGCGACCTCCCACGGCTCCGCCCCCCGACCGAAGGCCTCGCGCGCCTCGAGCTCGTCGAGGACCTCCTGGGGCGTGACCTTCGAGAGGAACGCGTGGGTCGCGAGGCTCGGGGAGACGGCATTGATCCGCACGCCGTGGGGCGCGGCTTCGAGTGCCGCGCAGCGGGTCAACGCCATCACACCGGCCTTGGCTGCGGCGTAGTGGGCCTGCCCCGCCTGGGCCCGCCAGCCGAGGACCGACGCGTTGTTGACGATGACGCCGGATCCCCGCTCCAACATGTGGGGCAGCGCCGCCCGCGTCATCCGGAAGGTCCCCGTCAGGGTGACTCCGATGACCGCTTGCCACTGCTCGTCGGTCATCTCGACGACGTTCGCGGTGCCGCCGAGTCCGGCGTTGTTGATCAGGACGTCGAGGTGCCCCAGTTCGGAGATCGCCGCATCGACGAGGCCCCGGACGTCCTCCTCCCGGGTGACGTCGCACAGGCGGGTCGGCGGGCGGCTGCCGGTGAGCTCCGTGAGCCCGCGGGCGGCCTCGCCGAGTCGGCGCTCGTGGATGTCGCTGATCATCACCCGGGCTCCCTCTTCCGCGCAGCGCCGGGCCGTGGCGAAGCCGATCCCGGTGCCTGCGGCCGCGGTGATGAGCACCGTCTTCCCGGCCAGGAGATCGTGGCCTTCCACGTAGGGCGGAACCTGCTTGCTCATCACCCGGTCCTTCCTCTCGCCGCCGGTCCGACCGGTCGGGCGGGGCGCGGCTCGCGCGGAAGCCCGAGGGCCCGCTCCCCGATGATGTTGCGCTGGATCTGGTTCGAGCCGGCGTAGATGGTGTCGGATCGCGCGAAGAGATACATGCGCTGGAGAGGCGAGAGCTCGTAGGGAGCGCCCTCCGCGATCTCGCCCTCCGGGCCGAGCACGTCCATGGCGAGCTTGCCCAGGTCTCGGTGCCATGTCGCCCAGTAGATCTTCGTGATCATCGCCTCCGGGCCCGGGCGATCCGCGCAGAGGGTGCGCATGGCGTTGTAGCGCTGGATGCACAGGCCGATCCACGCAGCCGCGATGCGCTGCCGGATGATGGGATCGCGCGCCTTCCCGTTGCGCACCGCGATGTCGATGACCTCCTGCAATTCGTTCTGGAACAGCATCTGTTGACCGAGGGTCGAGGCGCCGCGCTCGAACTCGAGCGTCGCCATCGCGACGCTCCAGCCGCCCCCCACCTCGCCAACCACATTGCTTCGCGAGGTGCGCGCGTCATCGAAGAAGACCTCGCTGAACTCACCATCTCCGGTCATCTGGAGGATCGGCCGCGTCTCGACACCGGGCTGCTTCATGGGCACGAGGATGTACGAGAGTCCGCGATGCTTGGGCTCGGCTTCCGGATCGGTGCGGCAGACCACGAAGCACCAGTCGGACCACGCGGCGCCAGAAGTCCATGCTTTCTGTCCGTTCAACACCCATTCGTCGCCGCAGAGCTCGGCCCTGGTCTGGACGTTGGCGAGATCGGAACCGGCATCGGGCTCCGAGTAGCCCTGGCACCAGATCTCCTCGCCGCGGACGATGCCCGGAAGGAAGCGCCGCTTCTGCTCGTCGCTGCCGAAGTGGATCAAGGTGGGTCCGATCAGGCCCTCGCCGATGTGCCCCAGGCGCCCCGGGCCCCGGGCCCGGGCATACTCTTCGTAGAAGATCACCTGCTGGATCAGGCTGAGCCCGCGGCCACCGTGTGCAACGGGCCAGCCGACGCAGGTCCAGCCGTCGGCACCGAGCTTGCGCTCCCAGGCGCGACGCTCCTCGAGCAGCGCGTGCGCGTCGCCCGGGCCCCCGCGGCCGCGGACGGCGGAAAACGCGCCCGACAGCTGGTCCTCCAGCCAGGCCGCGACCTCGCTGCGGAAGGCCTCGTCTTCGGCGCTGAAACGGATGTCCATGACGATGCTCCCGCCTAGGCTCCGAAGCAGGCGATGATCGTGCAGTCGGTGGCCGCGTCCGAAAGGGCGGTTGCCGAGGCGGTCTCGACGGTCACGATCGGATGACCCGTGGTGATTCCGAACCGCATGGGCTGTCCTCGCGACGCACCGCGCGTCTGGCCGTCCGTCGTGCATTACGATACGCTGCGATCCGTATACTAGAGGCCGTGCGGCCTCTTGTCCACGTCGGGCCGCGCCGGCGCGACGCGGACGCGAACCGAGGCGACCCTCATGGAGCAGACGATCCCGCGGCTGGTCTCCGCGTCGGCGCAGCGGTTCGCCTCACTCTGCGCCGTCGAGGACGGCTCCGTCCGCCTGACCTTCTCGGAGCTTGCCTCGTCCGCAGAGCGCGCCGCGCGCGCATTCATCGCCGCCGGCATCGCGCCCGGCGATCGCGTCGGCATCTGGGCGCCCAACATCGCCGAGTGGATCGTCGCGGCCATCGGGTTGCAGAGCGCCGGCGCCGTCCTCGTCACGCTGAACACGCGCATGAAGGGCGGCGAGGCGGCCTACGTGTTGCGCAAGAGCGGCACCCGCCTGGTCTGCACGATGTCGGACTTCCTCGGCGTCGACTACGCCCGGGCGTTGCGCGCCGAGGATCTCCCGGACCTCGAGCGCATCGTCGCGTTCCGGGGCGAGAGCCCCTCTGCGACTCCATGGTCCGATTTCATCGCCGCGGGTGAGGCCGTGACCGCTGAGGCCGCGAGAGAACGCGCCGCGGAGGTCGCGCCGGGCGATCTCTCGGACCTCATCTTCACGTCGGGGACGACGGGCCAGCCGAAAGGGGTCATGACGACCCACGCACAGAATCTGAAGACGTTCGCGGCCTGGAGCGAGATGGTCGGTCTGCGCGAGGGCGACCGCTACCTGATCGTGAACCCCTTCTTCCACTCCTTCGGATACAAGGCTGGCTGGCTCGCCTGCCTCATGCGTGGCGCGACGAGCATCCCGCATGCGGTCTTCCAAGCCCCGGCCGTCCTGGAACGCATCGAGAAGGAACGCATCAGCGTGCTGCCGGGCGCGCCGACGCTCTATCAGTCGATCCTCGCCCACCCGGACCGGAGGCGATTCGATCTGTCGAGTCTGCGCCTCGCTGTGACCGGAGCGGCCGCAATCCCGGTCGAACTGATCCACCAGATGCGGAGCGAGCTCGGCTTCGACACGATCCTCACGGCCTACGGCCTCACCGAGTCCTGCGGGTTGGTCAGTATGTGCCGCTGCGGCGACGACCCTGAGACGATCGCGACGACCTCCGGGCGCGCGATCCCGGAGGTAGAGGTCCGCTGCATCGGCGAAGACGGTGCGGAGGTACCGACCGGTGAGCCGGGCGAGGTCGTCGTTCGCGGATACACCGTGATGCGTGGCTACTTCGAAGACGACGAGGCGACACGCGCGGCCATCGACGCGGAGGGCTGGCTGCACACCGGAGACATCGCGGTGATGGACGCAGAGGGGAACCTGCGCATCACCGACCGGATCAAGGACATGTTCATCGTCGGTGGTTTCAACTGTTATCCCGCGGAGATCGAGAACCTCATGTACTCGAGCGGTCTCACCGCCCAGGTGGCCGTGATCGGCATCCCAGACGAACGCCAGGGCGAGGTGGGCATGGCATTCGTGGTCCCCGCAGCCGGCGTCGAGCTGACGCCGGAGTCCGTGATCGCCTGGTGCCGCGAGAACATGGCGAATTACAAGGTACCCCGCGCCGTGGAAATCGTGAGCGAGCTGCCGTCCAACGCGTCCGGCAAGGTGACGAAGTTCGTGCTGCGCGAGCGGGCGCGCAGACTCGCCGGCTGAATCCAGCCTGTCCCTCAGTCGCTGCGGCGGATGCCCGCGAGAGCGAGATCCACCATGGGACCGACCCTCTTCGCGTTCAGCCGGCCGCCCTTGAAGAAGAGCGCCACGGCGATCGGACCGACCACCAGGTCCGCGGCGAGGCCGACGTCGAGGTCTCCCGAGATCTCGCCGCGCTTCGCCGCGCGCTCGAATGCGCGAATCAACGGCTTGCGTCGGTCGATGCTCACCGGCTCGAACAGCTGAGACAGCTCCGGGTTGTGGGTGCGCTCCCCGGCCAGGCTCGGCAGCACGGCGGACAGGGGCGTCGAGTTGAAGACGCGCAGGTAGCTGCGCAGCATCTTCTTCAGATCCTCCGCGAGGTCTCCGGTGTCGACGTCCTCGAAGCCCGGGAGCTGACCAAACGCCTCGACCACGAGCGGCAGCTTCGACGGCCAGCGGCGGTAGATGGTCGCCTTGCCCACCCCCGCGCGGTTCGCGACGCCCTCGACGGTGAGGGCCGAAAACCCGACCTCCACGAGCAGCTCGAGGGTTGCGTCCAAGATCGCCTGGTGGGCCTCTTCGCTGCGGGGCCGCCCGGCACCCGAACCGCTCTCGCTGCTGGCGCTCATCGATCGCCCCTCGGCCCCGCGCTGGCCGTGGTCATTACGATACTAGACGTATCGTATGCCAGACGGAGGCCGGCGTCCATCGCGCGGCCCGGCGGGGCACGCGCGTGGGCCCGATCAGAAGTCCCCGGCGGGGATCTCGAACAGCGAATCCGATCCAGCGGTGACCGCCGCAAGCTTCGCAACGGCGTCCGGCAGCAGCTGCTCGGCGTAGTATCGCGCCGTCGCCTGCTTGTTGCGCAGGAAGCTGTCGTCGGGGCTGGATTCCTGCAACCGCCGTGCGATCAGGGCGGACTTCATCAGATAGTAGGCGCCGGCCACGATGCCGAACATCCGCAGGTAGGGAGACGCCGCCGCGGCGACGGACCGAGGGTCGCTTTCGGACCTCTCGAGCAGCCATTCGGTGGCCTCGCGCAGGCCGACGACGGCCGCTGCGAGCTGGGCGCCGGAGTGAGCGAGGGCGCCGCCGGCATCGGAGAGCTCTCCGCACAGGCTGTCGATGTCTCCGAGATAGGCCGCCACCACGGCACCGCCCTCCATGGGAAGCTTGCGCGACACCAGGTCCATGGCCTGCACGCCGTTCGTCCCCTCGTAGATCGGCGTGATGCGGACGTCGCGGTAGAACTGCGGCATGCCCGTCTCCTCGACGTAGCCCATGCCGCCGAAGACCTGCATCGCGAGAGAGGTGACTTCGACGCCGGCGTCCGTGAGCCAGGCCTTCACGACCGGCGTGAGCAACGCGACGCGGGCGCTGGAGCGCCCGCGCACGGCCGCGTCCGGGTGACGCTCGGCGAGGTCATCGGTCGCTGCCGTGTCGTACAGCAGGCCGCGCATGCCCTCGATCGTCGCCTTCATCGTCATCAACATGCGCCGGACATCCGCGTGCTCGATGATGACCGACGATTCGCCCGCAACGGCGTCGCTGCCGATGGCCCGGCCCTGGCGGCGTTCGCGGGCGTAATGCGCCGCTTCTTGATAGGCGCGCTCGGCGATTGCGACCCCCTGGCAGCCGACGAACAGGCGTTCGTGGTTCATCATCGTGAACATGTACTGGAGGCCGCGGTTCTCCTCGCCGAGCAGGTAACCCGTCGCGCCGCCGGCGTCCTCTCCGAAGTTGAGCACACAGGTCGGGCTCCCGTGGATGCCGAGCTTGTGTTCGAGGGACACGACCTTCAGATCGTTGCGCTCCCCGATCTCGCCGCCCGGTCCGACGAGGAACTTCGGCACCAGGAAGAGCGAGATTCCGCGCACGCCCGCTGGTGCGTCTGTCGTACGCGCGAGTACGAGATGGATCACGTTGTCGGTCAGGTCGTGATCGCCGTAGGTGATGAATATCTTCGTACCCTTGATGCGGTAGTTGCCGTCTTCCGCTCGTTCAGCGCTGGTTCGGAGGGCCCCGAGGTCGGTCCCGGCCTGGGGCTCCGTGAGATTCATCGTCGCCGACCATTCGCCCGAGACCAGCTTCGTCAAGAAGGTCGCTTTGAGCGCTTCCGAGCCGTGGTGGCGCAGGGCCTCGATTGCGCCTCCTCCCAGGGCGGGGCAGAGGCCGAAGGACATGTTTGCGGACTGGATCATCTCTTCGACGACCGTCGCCACGACGTAGGGGAGCCCTCCCCCACCGTGTCGTTCGTCGAGTCCGACGGCGCCCCAGCCCGCTGCGGTGAACTTCTGGTAGGCCTCCCGGAAGCCGTCCGGACTTCGCACCACGCCGTCGACGAGACGCGCTCCCTGGAGATCGCCCTGGCGGTTCAGTGGCGACAGCACCTCGGCCATGAACTTCGCCGCCTCTTCGAGCAGGCCGGCGACGACCTCCGGCTCGGCGTGCTCGTAGCCCGGGATCTTCGAGAGCTCGCCGATCTCGACTACGTGCTCGAGGAGAAAGCGGATGTCGGCGAGGGGAGCGCGGTATTCGTTCATCGGATCTCCTGGAAATGGCCATCGAGAATACACCAGATGACGGTCTGCGATCCCGCCCGCGCCGCGAAAGATCCACCGGCGCCAGGTCTCCTGGTGGATAATGCGCGAGGATCCGGGCTCCGGCGCACGCCCGACCGGACCACGGCAGCGATCCACGGATGCGACCCGGGATGACCACGGTGTCCGAACGCTCGAACCCCTGGCGCGAAACGATCGGAGACCTCCGCGGCCGCGCCCTCTGGGTGGTGGTCGGGTGCTTGATCTGCCAGGTCGGGCTGGGATTCAACTACGTTCTCGGTCCCCTCGCCGGCGATATCATCGCGGAGTTCGGTTGGACACGGGCCACTTTCTCCTCCGCGCGCGCGCCCCAGCTCTTCGTGATCGCGACCGCGAGCCCACTGATCGGCGCCCTGGTCGTCCGCTTCGGCGCCCGCTGGATCCTGGCGGCCGGGACGATCAGCTTGGGCATCGCCTTCCTGCTGTTCGGCCGCATGCAGAACCCTTGGGAGATGTACGGGCTGGTGATGCTGCTTGGCCTCTCGGTGACGGCGCTCGGCGACATCACCACGGGCCAGCTCGTTGCGCACTGGGTCGTTCGTGGCCGCGGGCTCGCACTCGGCATCGTGTACACCGGCTCCAACCTGGGCGGCTGGCTCCTGGTCCCGATGGCCGCGGGAATCGCCAGCCGGGAGACCTGGCGGGAGGCTTTCTCCGGCCTCGGAATCGCTGCCTTCGCGGTGCTCCTGCCGGTGGCGCTCTTCGTTGTACGCGAGCCGCGTGGGACGAAGCGGCCCGACGCCTCGCTCCCCGCGGCCGGGGAACCGGCAGGCGAACAGGACATGAACCTCTCCGCGGCCCTGCGAACGCGAAGCTTCTGGATTCTGGCGGCCTCCCTCTCCAGCTTCTTCTTCTACTTCCTGGGCGTGCTCGACTGCCTGGTGCTGTTCCTCACCGACGTCGGCATGCCGCGCCAGCAGGCGGCGCAGTACTTCGGGCGAGCGCTGGGCCTGGGCATCTTGAGCAAGATCACACTCGGCCTCATCGCCGATCGGATTCCGCACAAGACGGCGATCGTCCTCGACTACGCCTTGTTGGCCGCGAGCTCCGTCCTGCTCCTGATGTTGCCCGACGAGCGGCTGATCTGGCTCTTCGTGGCGAGCTTCGGCTTCTCGACGGCGGCGCGCGACGTGGTGACACCGCTGATCGTCGCCCACTGCTTCGGAATCCGATATCTGGCCCAGATCTATGGCGCCTTGATGCTGGTCCTGCTCCCAGGCGGCGCCCTCGGGCCCATCTTCGCCGCGGCGATCCACGATCACACACAGAGCTACGCAGGCGCCTTCGCGACCTACGCAGTCCTGAATACGGCCGCCGCGGGCGCGCTCTGCTTCGTGCGGCGTGAGCGCTGATCGGCCTCGTTCCCGCGGACGCACCGGGGGCTATACTGCGCCTCCGACACCCACCCATCCGCGAGGTCTGGTGATGAGCGACGAGCATCCGGCACGGGCGGCGGCGCAGCGTTCGATGGCTGCGGTCCACGCCAAGGACAAGGCCGCCTGGGTCGACAACTTCGCCGAAGATGGCATCGTCGAGGATCCCGTCGGATCGTCCCCCCTCGACCCGACAGGACGGGGCCACCGCGGGCTGGAAGCCATCGCGGCGTTCTGGGACAAGCAGATCGCGCCCAACCGCGTGCTGTTCGACATCGAGCACTCCTACGCCGCGGGCCCGGAGGTTGCGAACGTCGGAACCATCACGATCCTGATGCCGAACGGATTGGTGACAATCGTCTCCGGGGTCTTCACCTACAAGGTGAACGAGGCGGGAAAGCTCCTCTCGCTTCGCGCCTTCTGGGAGCTGCCCGAGATGAAGATCTTCCCGCCCCACGAGTCGTGACGCCCAGACGGTCTGCCCCGGCGCTTCAGCTTCCGGCAGCCACGTTGCCGGCGATCCGTCCGAAGAACGTCGCGTCCGAGAGCGAAAGACCGCTGTTGTAGCCCTGGGCCGCCAGGCCCGAGGTGGTTCGGCCCGCGGCGTACAGGCCCGGCACCGCGTCACCGTCCGGCGTCACCACCTCGCCGCTCGGTCGGGTTCGCAGGCCGCCCAGCGTGAACACCGCGTACAACGCGTTCTCGTGGGTGAGATCGAGCGCTGCGTAGGGTGGCGTCGCGAGTGGCGTCAGCTGCTCGGGAGCCTTGTGGAAGAAGGGATCCTCGCCACGCGCTGCGTGCTCGTTGTAGACCGCCAGGGTGTGCGTCAGGCTGCCCTCCGGGAAGCCCAGCTCGCGCTCGATCTCTTCGGGCGACTCGCCGACCGCGGCGACGTCGGCGGGCGCGAAAGGCCGCGCGAAGGTCTCGTCGTCCACGACCAGGAAGACCTCGCCTCCCTGGTGGAGCAGCGCCACCTCGCCGAGGGTCGTTTGGTAGGCGTCTTCGTTGATGAAGCGCTGTCCGCGTCGGTTCACCAGGATGCCCTTCACCAGGATCTTCGGCGGGCTGATGGGCAGGACGATGCAGCCCGCTCCCATGCGGATGGCGTCTCCGCCAGCCGCCATGCCCATGCGGATGCCGCGACCATCATCACCGTCACTCCCGTTGCGCAGGCGGCACATGCGCAGCTCCGGCGCGTAGCGCTCGACCATCTCCTTATTGTTGATGAAGCCACCGGCCGTGAGGATCACGCCGCGCCGGGCGCCGTAGCAGCGTTCGACCCCAGCGACCCTGGCGACCACCCCGACGACGCGCCGCTGCGGGTCGACCACCAGGGTCTCGACGAGCGTGTCGATTTCGACGTCGATGCGCTCCCGCAGGACGGCGGCGACGAGCTTCTGCATCAGCACGCCACCGCTCTCGACGCCGTCGTAGAGCACCGTGTGGCCCCGGGGAGCCGGCCGCGCCGACTCGGCGTAGGGATGGGCGAGCTCGTTTCCGGAGTAGCTCAGGCAATCGTCCGTGAGGGTGTAGGAGCCGTCCCCGTAGAAGCTCTCCTTGAAGGGGATCCCCTGCTCCACGAGCCAGTGGAAGTGCTCGACACTGTGCTCGCAGAAGAGACGGATCTTCTCCTCGTCCGGACGGGGTCCGCACGAAGCCACCAGGTACTTGAACATCTCCTCGGGC
>JBHHVG010000056.1:0-11482 GCA_046754165.1 Myxococcota bacterium | reverse complement strand
GTCGATCCGGCAGCTCGATGTCGTCGACCTCAACGACAAGGTCTTCGAGACGGCGCCCGCGCTCGCGGCGGTGAACGGAGGCCTGCACCGGGACCCGAGGGTCCGCTTCATCCACGACGACGGCCGCAACTTCCTGAACGTCACGGACCAGAGCTACGACCTGATCACCAGTGAGCCGCCGCCGCCGCTGGCTGCCGGCGTGTACCGGCTGTACTCCCGCGAGTACTACCGCGAAGCCCGCGAGCACCTCACGCCGAACGGCTTCATGACCCAGTGGCTTCCGCTCTTCCTGATGACGCCGGATTCCGTCGCGATGGCCGTGAGCACCTTCCTCGACGTCTTTCCCCACGCCTTCCTGTTCATCGGCTTCGGCACCGACTACATCCTGGTGGGGAGCCCGTCGCCGATCGACCTGGCCGCCCTGGGGGGTCGCTTCGGCGCCTCGCTGGCGGTCGCCGAGGATCTGCGCCGCTACCACGTCCAGACTCCCGAGAGCCTGCTCGCGCGCGTCGTCCAGGGCGACGCGGCGCTGCGTCGCAACTACGGCGACGCGCCGCTGATCCGCGACCAGCACAACGACCTCGAGCAGCTGCTGCTCGATCCGCGGGCCCGCGCGGTCGTCGCCTACGAGCCCGAGGAGGTCCTCTCCGAGCTGAGAGACCGGGCGCCCGCGTTCCATCGAAAGGCCGCGGGCATCGTCCGCCACCTCGGCCGCTTGCGGTACCACGTACAGGGCTACCCCTTCGAGACGCTCGCGACCGTCGATCCCGACGCGCATCCCGACATCGCGCTCGCCGACGTCGACTGGATGGCGATCGCCGGGCTCTCGCAGCAGAACTCCGCGGCACTGCGCGCCGGCAAGCCGCGCCGCTCCGTGCAGATCCTCGAGGAGATCCTGGCGATCGAGCCGGAGCTGCCGGAGGTGCTGATCCTGCTTGCCCGCGACAGGATCCGGCGAAAAGCGTTCGGCGACGCGATCGCACTCCTCGAAGCCTTCGCCGAACTCGAGCCGGTGGATCTTCTCGGGAACGAGATGCTCGCGCGGGCGTACGCCGGGGACGGACGGTCGGGGCGGGCCGCCGAGATCCTGGAGCAGGCGCTTCGCCGTCTGCCGGCGAGGCGCGCGGGCGATCGAAGCCGGCTCGAGCGCCTGCGGGTGCAGTACCTGGCGGCGGGCGGCTGAGTCGTGGAGTCGGACGATCCGCGAATCCGCACTTGTGCCTTGCCCTCCGAGCGCCCAAGATCCTTCGAATCCACCATGTTCGGCTCCTCCACCGTCTGCGAATCCGATCGAAGCGCGCTCCGTCCGTCGGCGTTCGCGCGCATTCCGGGCCCATCCGCATGAAGCGAGGCGCGGTGATCGTCTTGCTGTCGGCCGGGATCGTCGCCGGGGTCTGGTGGGGGCTGCGGGATCGGCCTCCGACGGTCGGCCCGGCCGTCGTTCCGCTGGGCGAGACCACCCGTCAGACCCTGCCCGGGGCCGACGGAGAGCCCGAGGTCTGGACGCTGACGAAGCGGGAGGCCGCGCGCGACGAGATCGTCGCCGAGATGCTCCCCGAAGCGGCTCCCCGAGACGACCCCCCCGACGAGCGGACCGACTCCGCGCGGGCCTTGGACGCCCAGGCCCTGGAGGCCTGGAAGACCGGGGATCTGCGGGAGGCGCTCGACCTCTTCGAGGCGGCGGTGGCGGCGGATCCCGACGACTGGGTGCCGCGCGCGGACTTCGGGCGGCTGTTGGTCATGATGAACGACTTGCCCGCCGCCGGTCGGCATCTCGAGCGGGCCGCGGAGCTGAACCCCGATTCCCCGCGGGTGTGGCTCGATCTCTATTCGCACTACCAGCGCAGCATGCAGCTCGAACGCGCATTCCACGCGCACGCGCGCGCGCAGGAGCTGGCCGGTGGCCAGGGCATCGTGCAGGATGCGACCGGCCTCTGGAGATTGGAAGGCGACTCGATCTATCCGTGAGATAATTGTGGTGATTTGCGCGCGCCCCGTCGCGTAGAATGCTGCGTCGGTCCACACGATCGCATGGCGGGCAGAGGTCGGGTTCCCAGGTCGGGAAGCCCGCCGGAGCCGGCCCACGCAGGAGCAAATCACATGCATCGAATGATTCGAATGGCCTCGCTCGCGGTGGTTTCGCTGGCGCTGGTCGCGCCGGCTGCCAGTGCCGATACGGTGCTCGAGGGGGCGACCGACGGCGGCGCCCTGGTGAAGATCCAGGTGCCGGACGTCTGGAACGGTTCCCTCGTGATCTACAACCACGGCTTCGATCTCGGGGCGCTCGTTCCGAGCACACCCGATCTCGGTCCGCTCGCGCCCCTCATGCTCTCCGAGGGCTACGCCGTGGGCGCGTCGAGCTACCGGCAGAACGGCTGGGCGCTCTACAAGACGAAGCAAGACCTCAGGAATCTCGTCCAGGTCTTCACCGCGAATTTCGGCGAGCCCGCCGAGATCCTGGTCCACGGCTTCTCGCTGGGCGGCATCGTGACCGCTCAGGCCATCGAGAAGGGCGAGCTCGGCAACGTGGTCGGCGCCTATCCGGCGTGTGGCGCCCTGGCCGGCAGCCGCAGCTGGGACGGAGCGATCGACCTGCGGCTCGTCTACGACGCGATCTGCGCGGGCGTCCCCGGCGCCGCCATTCCGGGCGGCGGGACGGGCCTGCCGGCGCGCTTCACCGAGTTTCCGTTCACCAACACGGATTTCGGCGCCGCACTGCAGTCGTGCTTCGGCCTGTTCGCTCCGCCGCCGTTCCGGACGCCGGATCAGGTGGCGCGACTCTCCCTCTTCCTGGACGAGACGGACCTGCCCGAGAACTTCATCGCAACCGACATGGGCTTCGCGGTCTTCGCGCTGTCCGACCTGATCTTCGATCCCGCCAAGCTCAAGGGCGGGCAGGGCATGGGAAACATCGGCGTGGTGTATGAGAACGCCGCCATCGACGCGTCCATCGAGCGGGTCGCCGCCGAGAAGAAGGCGGCGAAGCGCCACAAGAAGAACTTCACGCCCAAGGGCAAGGTCCACGGCGTGAAGATCGTCTCCATCCACACGGACGGCGACGGTCTGGTGATCGTCGAGCAGGAGCAGACCTATCAGGACGTGGTGAAACCCGGCAACCTCACGGTGGCGGTGGTGAACGAGGCCGGCAACACCCACTGCGGCTTCGGCGCTGGCGAGCTCACGGCCGGCTGGGAGTCGCTGCGCAGCTGGGTCGCGGGTGGTCCGCAGCCGACGGTGGCGTCGATCCAGGGGACGTGTCAGTTCATCGACCCGACCCCGGGAGCGTGCCGCTACGACCCGACCTTCGTGATCCCGAACATGGACGACCGCGTCCCGCCGCGGGCAGACGGTGATGACGATGATGACGACGGCGACCACGACTGAGCGAACGGGAGAAGCTTGAGCCCTCGACGGGGGGCCGGCGATCGCCGGCCCCCCGTTCGGTTTCCGGCCTCGCGGGCGCCGCCGTGACCCAAGCAGGGTCACCGGCTGATAGAGTGCCCGGATGTCCGACTCTCCCTCCGACCGGCGTTACGCGAACTACGTCCTCGCCATCCTCTTCCTCGTCTACGTCTTCAACTTCATCGACCGCACCATCCTCTCGATCCTGATCGAGGACGTGAAGCGGGATCTGGGCGTTTCGGACACGGCGATGGGGTTCCTCACGGGCATCGCCTTCGCGCTCTTCTACACCATCGCGGGCATCCCCATCGCGCGCTGGGCGGACGTGGGGGTGCGGCGCTCGATCATCGCCCTGGGCCTGGTGGTCTGGAGCCTGATGACGGCCGCGTCCGGGCTGGTCCAGAGCTTCGCCCAGCTGGTGGGGGCGCGGATCGGCGTGGGCATCGGCGAGGCCGCCGGCAGCCCACCGGCCCACTCCCTCATCGCCGACTACTTTCCTCCGGAGCGCCGCGCCACGGCGCTCTCGATCTACAGCACCGGCATCTACGTGGGCGTGCTGTTCGGCTACCTCGCCGGGGGCTGGATCAACGAGTTCTTCGGCTGGCGCAACGCCTTCTTCCTGGTGGGTCTGCCGGGAGTCGCGCTCGCGTTGGTCGTCCGCTTCAGCGTGCGCGAGCCGCCCCGGGGCCGATCGGAGCGGGTCGTCGCGGACGAGCCTCCCGAGCCCTGGCAGGCGGTGTTCCGCTTCTTGTGGTCGCTGCCCTCGTTCCGGCACCTGTCCTTCGGTGCGGGAATCGCGGCCTTCTCGGGCTACGGCTTCGCGCAGTGGGCGCCGACCTTTCTGCGCCGCGTCCACGACATGAGCAGTGGCGAGGTCGGCACCTGGCTCGGGCTCATCATCGGTTTCGGCGGCATCCTCGGGGCGCCTTTGGGGGGCTGGCTGTCCGACCGCAAGGGCCAAGGCGACCCCCGCTGGTACGCCTGGGTACCGGGCGTCTCCGCCGTCGCGGCGCTTCCCTTCGTCGTGGGCTTCCTGCTGTTCGACTCCGCCCGGCCCGCGCTGCTCGTCTACTTCCCGGCAGTGGTCTTGAGCGCGATGTACCTCGGGCCGACGCTCGCGATGATCCAGGCCATGGTGAGGCTGCGCATGCGCGCCATGGCGTCGGCGGTGCTGTTCCTGATCTTGAACCTCATCGGCCTCGGCCTCGGCCCGCAGGTCGTCGGCGCCCTCAACGATGTCCTGGCACCCCGCTACGGAGACGAAGCGGTCCGCTACTCGCTGCTCTTCGTGAGCCTCACGTCCGCCTGGGCGGCCCTCCACTACGCGCTGGCTGCGCGCACGCTGAGGGACGACCTCCAGGCGAAGAACCGATGAGGGGTATCTGGTTCGGAACGCGCGCGTCTCAGAAGCGCAGCCGACTCATCAGACGCGGCAGCAGCAGCAGGGTCGTCGCGTAACAGCCGAACATCGACGCGCACAGCAGCAAGCCGAGGCCGTGATTGGGCTTGAGCGCCGAGAGCGTCAGGACGAGGAAGCCGAGTCCCAACACCGTTGCGTTCCAGCGGATCGCGCGCCCGCTGGTGCGGAGGGTCTGCACGAGCGCGGCTTCGTGATCGCAGCCGGCCCGCTGCGCCCGTCGATAGGCGTGAAGGAAGTGGATGCCAAAGTCGACGCCCACCCCGAGTGCGAGGGCCGTGAACATGCTCGTCGCGATGCCGAGGCCGATCCCCGCGTAGCCCATCGCGCCGAGCACGATCACGATCGCGCTCGCGAGGGGCGCGATGGTCGCGAGAGCCAACGGAAGGTCGAGGGACAGCACGAAGAGCAACGCCACGATCCCCACCATCGCCCACGCGATCGAACGCATCTGGTTGCCGACGATCGCATCGACGACTGCCGTTGCCGCCGGAAGGTCGCCGCTCAGGTGGTAGGTCACGCCGGCCGGGGCGACCAGCGGTCCCACGTGGAGGTGCAGGTAGTCGCCCAGCTCGATCGCGCGCGCGTAGTCCGCGCTCTTCACGTGCAGGCGCACCCGTGCGGAACGGCCTCCCCATGCGAGGAGCTGATCCAGGCCGATCTCGTCGCGCAGGTGCCACGCCAGCGGGACGACGCGAAGAATCGATTCTCGAGGCAGCGACGAGACCGGGCCGCTCGCGCCGATCGCCTCGGCCACCGCGCCAAACGGATCGAGGTGACTCGCGAATCCCCCCACGTGAGGACCGCGCAGCGACAGCAGGCGTAGTTCCTCGAGCAGCCTCAGCCCTTCGCTGTACTGGAAGAAGCGGGGTTCCGCGCTGTTGACGACGATGTCGAACCGGTACGAGCCCCAGAAGCTCTCGTTGAAATCACGGTCGGCAGTCACCAGCGGCGAGTCGGGGTCGAAATTTCCGATCCACGAGTCCTGGACCCCCAGGCGGGCCAGCCCCGGCGCCGCGGCGAGCACCAACAGCAGCGCGGCGGCGGCGGCCAGGCTGCTGTGCTGGATCAACAGACGTTCGTGGAGCGGCAGCGCCGCGGCGCCGGCACGGCGGCGTCGGCGCGGCTCGAGCCAGGCGCCGGGCAGCAGCATCGCCAGCGCGGGCACGAAGCTGAAGCTCAGGACCATCGCCAGCGAGATGCCGATGGCGGCGAACAGGCCGAAGTGTCGAATCGGCTGCATCGAGGCCGTCAGGAACGACAGAAACCCGATCGACGTGGTCAGCGAGGTGAGCACGATCGGTCGTCCGACGTCGGACAGTGCGGAGAGCATCGCCCGCCGTCGGGCCTCCGGGGCGGTGCCGTCTTCGCCCCGGGTCGACGCCGATGCCAGGTGCGCTTGGAACCGTTCGAGCAGATGGATCTCATCCGTGACGGCCATCGTCATCAGGACGACCGGCAGAATCGTCGTGACGAGAGTGATCGGGACACCGGCGTATCCCATCGATCCAAGCGTCCAGATCAGGACCATCAGGACTTCCGCGAGCGGAATCAGCACCCCGGCGACGGTTCCCAGGGAGAAGAAGAGCAGCGTGCCCATGACCGCCAGCATGATCGGGACGAGCCACGCGAGATCGGACAGCACCATCCCGCCGAGTGAAACCTCGGCCACGACCGGACCGGTGAGGCGCAGCTCGCGTCGAACGTCGGCATTGTCGGCGACCCAGCGACCGAGTGCCGACACGAACGCGTCACGGCTCACGTCTTCCGCCACGGAGGCGTAGAGCGCCGCCGTGCGGCCGTCTTCGGACAGGAAGAGCCCGCGGACCAGCGCAGAGGCGACCAGACGCTGCGCCCACGCCGCGTACGCTGCACCGCCGTCGGGAATGTGATCCAGGAACCTCTCGATCTCGATGACGGATCCGTTGGATCTCGGGTCGAGAACGCTTGCCAGCGAGCGGACCCCTCCCTCGGCGACGGCGGGAAGCTGTTCCAGCGACCGATGCAACCGCCCGAGGTCCCGAAGGCCTTCCGGCGACTCGAGGGGCGGGCTTCCGTCGCGCGCGGTGACGAGGACCACGGCCTGGTCCGATTCGCGAAAGCTCTCGCGGTCCGCGGCCGTCTGCATCACGATCGGGTTCCCGGTCGGATGGACGGCCGCTCCGTCGGTACGCACCTCGAGCAGCGTCACGCCGGCTCCGGCAAGCAACGTGAGAATCGAGATCCATCGCAGGGATTCGGCCGGGCGCTCCAGGCAGAGGCGCAGCCACCAGCGCGTGCGCGGTCCTCCGCGGTCGGATTCCATGGCCCGCATTCTGCACGATCGCGATCGACTCGAACGCGGGATTCGCCCTCGGCGCGGCGGCGCGGGGAACGCAGCTCACGTGATCGGGATCGAGGGTTCCCGAGCAGCACCCCAGACCGCGCGCGTAGACAAGAAAGACGTCTTAATTCAATAGGTTGGGAAGAAACGTCGCCGGCATCGAACTTGAGCCACCATTTTCGGCTCGTCGTCTGGCATGCTGGCGTGAGAGGCCGCTCGCCGGAGCGGGATCTCACAGAAACGCACAGAACCTCGCGGAACCTCGCAGAAAAGGGGCGCCACTCGAACCGGGAACACCGAACACATCGGCGGAAGCCCCGACGGTCCCCGCGACGAAAGGAGGCGAACCGTGACGACATCCAGGCTGCGAAAGCTGCTCTGCGCAATGATTCTCGGCATCTCGATGGTCGCAGCGAGCACGGTGCTCGCGACGGATGTCCAACCCGGCCACGACTTGTTCGTCACCCGGGCCGGCACCGAGTACGACTTCGCGGGCAACTTCGGCCTGGGTCTGGTGCCTCTCCAGGGCAATCCGTTCGGGAACTTCGACTTCGGGAGCGGCCCGGTTGGCGTAGACGATGTCGACACCATCGTTCGGCGGCTGAGTACGGCCACGCAGGCCTCTCCGACCATCCCCATCGAGATCGTCGCCCTCGAGCTCGTCAGCGTCAGCCCCGTGGACATCGGCAACGGGCCCGAGGACCTCTTCGTCAGCTTCAACTCGATGGTCTCCGGCCAGATGACGATCAACGGCATCGGGACGGACGGCGACCCCCACGGCACCTTCGATTCCAACATGACCTTCAACTTCGACGTGTCGGGTTCGACCAGCGGCTTCCTCGGCACCATCCAGGACAGTCTCACCCAGAGCGGAGCCCCTTGGCGTCACCTGCCCGTGCAAGGCATTCCGATCATCAACGGCGTGAACCACTTCCTGAACGGCACCGGCGCCGAGAACGACTTCTGGCCGACCGACCTCGTCCAGGAGGCGCACCCCGGGGTTGGCGTCCACGTTGCGGGCGCGGGCGTCCTGCCGAACGTGATTCCGACGGTCTCGGAGTGGGGCATGATCGTGATGGCGCTGCTCGGCACGGCGCTGGCGACGGTGGCCATCCGGCGCCAGTCGCTCGTCGTGGCCGGGGCGGGTGGATCCCGGCTGGGCGACCGGTCCGTCGCGTTCGATCGTGACCTCTTCGCGAAGACCCTGCTCGGGGTCCTCACGCTGGTCGTGGCGCTCGCGGTTGCCGCAGCGGTGCTGGGCGTCGATCTCATGGCTCGCGACCTCGCCGGTCTGCTGCTCTCGGGCTCGATCGCGGCCTACGTGCTGCACCTGTGGATCGCGCAGGCGCGGGAGCGACGCGGCGATCGCTGATCGAGAGATCCGATTCGGGGTTCCGTAGGAGCATGACGTCGCGGCCGGATTCGCGGGGAGCCATCGCGCGGTTCCTCGCCGTGCTCGCCGCGTGCATGGGCGTCTTCTACGCCGTCGCCACCACCGAGACCTTCGAGCGCCGGGTCTTCGAGCCCTATCTCGAGCGGAGCGCGAGGATCGCGGGCGCGATCCTCGCCGCCCTGGGCGAGCGGGATGTCCGCGTCCGGAGCTCGTCCGTCGAGTCGCTGGCCTACGGTCTCAACATCGCGCGCGGCTGCGACGGTCTCGAGCCGACCGCCCTGTTCGTGGCCCTGGTCCTGGCCTTTCCGGCCCCGTTTCGCCGCAAGCTCTGGGCTCTGGGTTTCGGCGTCCCGGCGCTCGTCGCCCTGAATCTCGTCCGGGTGGTCTCGCTGTTCCTGATCGGGGCGTACCATCCGAGCCTGTTCCACCCGATGCACGTCGATGTCTGGCAGGCGGTCTTCGTCCTCACCGCCGTCGGATTCTGGGCCACATGGCTCCGGTGGGCCGGCCCTCCCGGCCCGGCCGATGCCCCGGCCTAGCTCTCTCGTACGCTTCCTGCTCCGCTTCGCGGTGATCTACGCGCTGCTGCTCGCGCCGTGGCCGGGGCGCGATGACGCCTACGGTGACTTCTACCGCGATGCGATGCGGGAGCTGCTGGGGGTCAGGGATCCGGGGCGCAGCGTCCGGTTCCGGAAGCTCGATTCCCGCGAGACGGCGGCAGACCCGATCTGGAAGGCCGACACCGGAATCGTGATCCGGATCCAGCCGCAGGGTGGCGCCGCGCCCGTCTTGTATCCCCAGGTGCGCAGCAGCTTCTACACCGGGTACGCGCCGACGGCCCTGCTCCTCGCGCTGATCCTGGCGACACCGATGACCCGGTCGCGCCGGGCCGTGGCCCTGGTGATCGGCGCCGTGCTCGTCCACGCGTTCGTCGTCGCCATGGCCGCGCTTCCGATCCACAGCTTCTTCTACGCGCAGCAGCACGCCGCCTCGGCCACGGGCTGGTTCGTGTCGGCGCGGCTCTGGCTGAACCGATCCCTCGTCGAGTCCGGCACCTGGATGGGGCCCTACTACCTGGGCCCCGTGTTCATCTGGTTGCTGGCCGTCCTGCGCCGAGACGCCTGGCCTCTCGGCGCGCGCGGGTGACGCTCCCGGATGGGGTCGCGCTGCCCACGCCGGCCGCCGACGGCGAAGCTCCCGAAACACGGGGCCGGCGTGTTGCATCCGTGACATCATGCTTCCCAGCCACCCACCCACCCACCCGAGCGTGAGGAAGAGCGGTGCGTGCACCCGACGCGGCCCCGCTGCCGCGCGCGACGATCTGGACCTACGGCAGCCTGGGCCTTCCCCTGGCGGTAGTCGGTTACCCCATCGCCATCTGGGTGATACCGCACTACTCCGGAGCGCTCGGAGTATCGCTGGCCGCGGTCGGCACGATGCTGATGCTGGCCCGCATCAGCGACGTGGTCACCGATCCCCTGATCGGCTTTGCGAGCGACCACCTGCGCACGCGCTTCGGGCGGCGCAAACCGTGGATCTGCCTCGGCACGCCGGTGATGATGCTCGGAATCTGGATGCTCTTCGTCCCCGCGCCGGGCGTGGGGGTGGTCTACCTGCTGATCTGGCTCACGGTGATGATGCTCGGTGCCACCATGATCACGCTGCCCTACGGAGCCTGGGGCGCCGAGCTGTCGACGGACTACCACCAGCGTTCACGGGTGACGGCGGCCCGCGAGTTCTTCATCCTGGCCGGCCTGCTGCTCGCCGCCTTCGTGCCGTTCCTGGTCGAGTACTTCGGCGACCGCGCCACCGGGCCCGTGCTCGAAGCGCTGGCGTGGACGATCGTGGCTGTGCTCCCGATCTGCGTCTTCCTGGTGCTCCGCTTCGTCCGAGAGCCGGCGGACTGGGGCCGGGAGAAGGTCCCGCTGTCGGAAGGGTTGCGTCACATGCTGGCCAACGGACCGCTCAAACGGATCGTGGTCATCATCCTGTTGGTCGTCTTCGGGGAGGCCTTCCGCAACGCGCTCTCGCTCTTCTTCATGCGCGATGTCGTGGGAATCGACACCATCGGTACGGCCTACCTGGTGTACTTCGCGACGGGCCTGGCCGCGATCCCGCTGTGGCTGGCGCTCGGGCGCCGAATCGGCAAGCACCGGGCCTTCGCCGTCTCCATGTCGAGCGTGTCGCTCATCAGCGTGGCGATGTTCTTCCTCGAACGCGGCGACTACTGGCCCTTCATGGTTCTCTTCGTCGGCAAGGGCTTCTGCTTCGGCGGGCTCCAGTTCCTTCCCCTCGCCATGCTCGCGGACGTCGTCGACGTAGACACGCTGCGCTCGGGCGGACGCCGTGCCGGGGCGTTCTTCGCGATCGCCGGCATGACCAACAAGGCTGCCACGGCCTTCGGGAGCGGGGTATCCGTCAACCTGTTGGCCTTCACCGGCTTCGACCCGTCCGGCCAGGCCGGCGCCAACGCCGCATCGCAGCTCACCTCCCTCGCAGCGCTCTACGCCGTCGCGCCGGCGGTCTTCTTCTGCTCCGCCCTGTATCTGTCCTGGCACTATCCGCTCACGTCCGCGCGCCACGCGGAGCTGCGCGCGCGGCTCACCGCTCGCGAGGACGAAGCCAGGTGATGCCCCGGAGCAGCGGCCGGACGGTTCGGACGGTGGCGACGAAGAGCAGAAAGCCGATGGCCAGGGCGGCGGCGGCGGTCGCCGTGGTGCCGACGCGGAACGTGAGTGGATCGAAGTGCATCTCCACGCGCCGCGCCCCGGCGGCCACCGATACGCCGCGGAAGAGGGCGTTCACCCGCAGCACAGGGAACTCCTCCCCGTCCACCCAGGCGCGCCAGCCGGGGTACCACGAGTCGGTGACGAGCAGAAGGGCCGGGTAACGGGTGTCGTTGTCGATGTGCAGCGACTCGGGGCGCTCGCGCACGGCCGTGATGGGG
>JBHHVG010000055.1:0-11517 GCA_046754165.1 Myxococcota bacterium | reverse complement strand
CACCACGCCGTCCGGATCGTGGAGGATCGTCTCTCGCAGCGCGGCCGAGAGCACGGCGAACACCCGCGTGCGGTAGGAGCCATAGAGGAAGAGCACTGTCGTCGCGGCGATGCCGTAGACCGTCGGATCGATATTCACGAGATCGGGAGACGCGACCACCGCGATGCTGAGCGACAGCGTGAGCAGCAGACCGCCCCCCATCACGGCCGCGTTTCTCCGCACGATCTTGTCCCGCGACGAGGCGGCGAGGTTTGCGTAGAGGACCGCGGAGCTAGCGGCGGGCAGGGAGGCCGCGCCAGCGAAGGCATACCAGACCCAGTGCGGATCGCTGGGATCGGCGAGATGCGGGAGCGACAGCAGACCCCAGAAGATCGGGAAAGGGGCCAGCACCGCCAATGACGCGGCGATGACCACCGGGCCCGCGACCCACGGGCCCCGTGCCCACGGGAAGGGGCGGTCCTGGGCCTCGGCGTAGCGGACGGCGATCACCCAGGACAGCGCGGCGGTCAGCAGACCTCCGGCGTAGACCATGACGACGCCGACCGGCTCGCTCCAGGGCGGGCTCAGGAAGTCCGTCATCAGGTAGCCGGCGATCGTGAACAGGGCGCAGAGGTTGTAGGCCCGCAGGGCCGGCCAAAGAGCGGCCGGAGGACGCCGCACGGTCGCGAATACCGTGAGCCCCGCGACCAGCCCCAGCGCGATCAGATTCGGCAGCACGTTCGGAGACATGCAGCGGACCCCCGTGGCGGCTCCCAGGCCCCTAGCAAGTCTACCAGACGGCCTGTGTCGGGCCGGGATCCGCGCGTTTGGCGGCACTCGGATGATACTATACGCTCCGTATCGTAATGGTCCGGCGGCGCCCGGGGAGGGCGGAAAGTGGATTTCGAATTCTCTGAGGAGCAGAGGCGATTTCAAGCAGAAGTGGAGAAGTTCCTGGAGGAGCGCCGCAGCCCCGAGGTCATGGACCGGAATCCGGAGCAGCTTTCCCAGACCGTCGACACGCCCCCGAAGCGCGCGCTGATGCGCGAGCTCGCCGAAAGGGGATGGCTCGGGATGTCGTGGCCCGCCGAGTACGGGGGCAGGGAGCTGCCCGGCAGCTACGATTTCCTGCTCACCGAAGCCCTGGCGCGCGAGGGCGCTCCGCAGCCCGGCAAGGGTGTCGGCATCGTCGGCCGGACCATCATCCGCCACGGCAACGACGGGTTGAAGCGGTTATTTCTGCCGCGGATCATCCGCGGCGAGATCGAGTTCGCCATCGGCTACAGCGAGCCCGAGGCCGGTTCGGACGCCGCCGCGATGGCGCTGAAAGCCGTCCGGGACGACGAGCGGCGCGGCTGGGTGCTGAACGGTCGCAAGGTCTGGACCACCTCCGCGCACTTCGCCGACTGGTACTGGGTCGGGGCGCGGACCGATCAGGAGTCCAAGCATCGCGGCATCACCCTCTTCCTCGTCGAGATGGATCACCCCGGCCTGACGGTCCAGCCCACGTGGACGATCGGCGACGAGCGGACGAACGAGGTGTTCTTCGACGACGTCTTCGTCTCCGACGACTTCGTCGTGGGTCGGGTCAACGAGGGATGGACCTACATCTGCGAGGCGCTGGATCTCGAGCGCTTTGCCATGATGCCGATCGGCCCGGTCGAGCGGAAGATCGAGACCCTGCGCGACTACCTCGCCAGCAGCGAGCGCGACGGCGTGCTCCTGCGCGATGATCCATGCGTGCGCCGGGCCCTCGCGCGGCTCGTCACCGACCTCGAGGTGGCGCGAATGCTCCAGCGCCAGGTGGTCGCGCTGGCAGTGAAGGGCGGCGTTCCCACCGTCGAGTCGTCGATGTACAAGCTGTTCATGACCGAGCTCGGCCAGCGCGTAGCGGACACCGCCCTCGACATGATGGGCCCGTGCGCCCAGCTCAAGGCCGGAGAGCCGGACGCGCCGGTGAACGGTCGCTTCGAGCGCTCCTACCGCTACACGGTGGTCGACACGATCGGCGGCGGCTCATCGGAGATCCAGAAGAACATCATCGCGCGCCGCGGTCTGGGCCTTCCCCGGAACTTCTAGGGACGCCGAGGGGAAAGGCGATGTCAGCGGACTCCGTGACGGGCCCGCTATCCGTTCGGCGCTTCGTAGACGGCCGTCGTTCCCCCCCGGCGCTGTATCACGCGTTTCGAACGCCACGAGGTCTGCTGCCGAAAGGCCTCGGCGAGCGGCCAATCGGACTGGACGAGGAAGGTTCGTGCACCGTGTCTTCCCAGCGCCGCCTCGACCTCGGTCACGGTCTCTTCGCCCGGAACTCCGAGATACGGTTGATCGAGGAAGTAACTGACGTAGAGACCGAACTGGATCGTGGAATCGCCGGCAGCGATCGGCCCGACGACGCCGTCTGATCTGAGCGCATTCGCGACGTCCCGATAGACGGAATCCGCGTTCCCGAGGCGTGGCACGATCCGCAACGCGGCCCCGCCGGCGAAGGACAGGGCCGCCAGTCCCACGGCGACCGAGCCCAGGATGCCCGCCATGCGCCCCCGGGCCGTCAATTCTCGCACGGCCGGGACGACGATCGCGACGCAATATGCGCAGCAGAGAGGCCAGAGAAAAGCCTCGATGTATCGGACTTCGTAATACACGAGCAGGAACGGCGCACAGAAGATGGCCGCCGTGCCCAGCATCCAGAAGGCCGGGAACGTCTCTCTCCGGGCTTGCCCCAGAGCGATCAGCGGGAAGAACACGAGCGCTACCAGCGTGATTCCAAGCAGATCGAACGCCGAGAGATCGTTGATGATCCTGCGCCCGTTATCGATGGAGTAGGTGAGCTGGTAGAGGAGATTCTCGCGGCTCTCGAGCGGCGACCAGGAGGGCGCGTCGAGGTAGAGGGTATCGATTACTTCGCCGACATAGATGCGCCCCTCGATCGCCGGATGAAGCTGTTTCTTCGCCTGCTCCGGGGTCTTCCATCCCGGCCCGTTCAGCGCGTAGATGATTTCGGCCGTCGTCGAGTACGTCAATCTGTCGTATTTCGAGGACAGCACTCCGATCCATGGCGCGCTGACCGCGCCGAACACCAGAAGGCCCAAGCCCCAGGCCGCCGCCGCGCTTCGAATCGAAACTTCCTGTCGACGGAACAGCCAACGAAGTGCGACCGAGAACGAAAAATGCGCCAGGAAGAAGGGGAATCCGTAGGCCTTGGCCAGATAGGAAATCCCTCCGAACAAGCCACACAGCAGCGGCGTCTTGCGGCTCTCGAGCAGGTCGGGCGAGACGACGAACGTGCAGTACGCGATCAGACATGCCGCCAGGATGATGTCGGGAGAAATGACGTTGGTCGCCAGGAACACGGCGGAAATGGAGATCAGGGTCCCGACGAGGATCTGGGTCGCGGGGGTCGGTTCGGCAAGCTTCCGCAGGAAGGCAGTGCTTGCAGCGATCAGCAGCGCGCCACTGCACGCCAGGACGATACGGGCCGCGATGAGGCTGTCTACCTGGAGGTACAGCAAGGGTGCGATCAGCCAGGAGATCAGCGGACTCCAGTAGCCGGAGACAGAATCACCGCCGCGACCCTCCGCGAGATAGAGCGCGTTCCGGAGGTAATTGACTGCGTCGGGATTGATCTGGTCGCGCTGGTGCGTCGCGGCGAAGGCGACGAGCACCGAG
Source organism: Myxococcota bacterium (assembly GCA_046754165.1). GTDB lineage: Bacteria > Myxococcota_A > UBA9160 > UBA9160 > SMWR01 > JAFDEI01. The sequence continues at coordinate 7,869 of JBHHVG010000055.1, read as the reverse complement.
TAGATCGTCAGCGGAACGAGCATCGGGAATCCGCTCACGCGTGCCCACACCGCCGGCCCGGGCGCGGGCGTCGCTCGGGAGCAGCCCGGCTCGGCCTGCGGATCCAACGCGTATTCCCCCTGGTGGGCGGCGAGTCGACGGCCACGCATGGTAGCACTCCGCTCCAGCTCACGGATTGGAGATGGCCGATCCGATTCGCTCGGTACTGGCTCCGTGGAGACGGCGCTGTCCAGCGGCGATACCGGCCTGCAAGATCGCGGAATTGCGCGTCTTTCGAACGGGTCGACTCTCGGCGCGGTACTCCTTTGTGCCGGATGCGCAGAATCGCTTGCAATCACGGAGCGGTTGTTGTGGGATGGGGCCTCGGCCGCATCTCCGGTCGCCGACGCCTCAAGGGGGGGTGGGTCGTGAGCGAGGTGTCCTGCCGGGCGGTCCTTCCGATCGTCCAAGCTGTCCGGGCGACGGGCCGGCCGATCGAAGAGCTCGTCGAGGGTCTCCCGTTCGAGGTCGAGTACCTCTATCGTCCGACGCGGCGGATCCGCTGGGACGACTACCTCGTCCTGCTCGAACGCTCGGTGCCGATTCTCGGCGGCGCCGGCGAGCTCGAAGCCGTCATTCGTCGGCTCCCGATGAAGATGGGGGTGATGGCCGCCATCGCCGGTGAGCTGATGAGCATGCGCCGGGTCTACGAGCTCGGAGCGACGTGGTATGGTCCGTCGCTCTTTCTGAATACCCGCGCGAATTCGGTGGTTCTCCCGGACGGGCGCATTCGCCAGTCGGTCGAGATCCTGCCGCCGTATCGCGACTCCGAGCTCTTCTTTCATGTCCTGCACGCGTTCCTGCGCGGCGCTCCTGCGGTGCTCGGGGTTCCGGATGTCGACGTACAGATGGAGTTGCACCCGCGGCGAGCGACCTACTTCGTCACGTTGCCGCCGAAGCTGACGTTCTCGCAACGCTTGAGAACGCTGCGGTCTCGGAGATCGACCTTCCGATCGGCGACCGACGAGCTGATCGTGATGAACCAGGAGATTCGGGAGTCCTACGAGCTCGCGCTCACGGCCCGCGACGAGCTGGACCAGAAGTCACGCGTTCTGGAAACGCTCAACCGCGTCGGACACAAGCTGGCGCAACACGTCGACGTTCGCGATCTGGCGACCGACGTCATGGAGCTCTTCGATCACCAGTTTCGCTTTCGGGGAGTGGCGTTCTTCATCATGCCACAGGAGGGCGACGAGCCCGAGCAGATCAGCTCGGTCGGGAACACCTCCGGGGCGCCCTGTCGGAGCTGTCCCCTCGTGGTAGGGACGCGTCCGGTCGGCCGCCTCGACCTCTGGGAGGACGAGATCGGAAACGGTGTGGAGGGAGACGATCTTCTGCAGGGTCTGCTTCCGTGGTTCGCGTTGGCGCTGAACAACGTGCGCTCCTTCGAGTCCCTCTCGCGTCAGACCCGGCTGCTGGAGAAGGAGATCTTGGGTCGCAAGCGGGCCGAGGAGCAGATCCAACGGATCCGGAAGGTGGAGGCGCTGGGCAACCTCGCCGGAAGCCTGGCGCACGACTTCAACAACCTTCTGACCGCCGTCACGACCTACGCCGAGCTCGCCCAGCGGCGGATGGCTCCGGAAGATCCCGCGTCCCGGGAGGTCGAGGGAATTCTCGCCGCGGCGCGTCGGGGAGCGGGCCTCATCAAGCAGATCCTCGACTACAGCCGGCGGGGGATGCCCACCCTGCAGCGTTTCGACGTGAACTCGATGATCCGCGGGATGGCGAGACTGCTGCACCGGCTCGTCGGAGAGAGCATCGAGCTGGTGATCGTCCCGACCGAAGGCCGAGCGATCGTCATGGCGGATCCGATGGGCCTCGAGCAGGCGATCATCAATCTGGCCGTGAACAGCCGGGATGCGATGCCTCAGGGCGGCCGCATCACCATCGAGGTCTCGAACGAGGAGGACGACAGCCCCGACGCGCCCGAGCTGGGCTACGTGAAGCTCGAGGTGAGCGATACCGGCTGCGGGATGGATCCGGAGACGCGAGCCCGGATCTTCGAGCCGTTCTTCACCACCAAGCGCAGCGGCGAGGGGACGGGTCTCGGTCTCGCGATCCTCCAGGAAACGGTCTCGCAGAGCGGCGGATCGGTCGCGGTGCAAAGCAAGCCCGGTGAGGGCGCCAGCTTCACGATCCGGCTGCCGCGGGCCCAGGGTGGGCTGGAGGCGACGCCGATCGAAGCCATCGCGCCGGAGCCTGTTGGCGGGCGGGAGACGATCCTTCTGGTCGAAGACGACGCGCACGTGCGGGTGGGGACGCGGCAGGTTCTGGTGGAGAGCGGCTACCGGGTCCTGGAGGCGGCCGACGCCACGGAGGCGCTGCGCCTCTGCGAGTCTCACGGGGAGGAGATCGATCTCCTGCTGACCGACGTCGGTCTGCCCGGAATCGACGGTTACGAGCTCGCCCAGCGCATCGCATCGCTCCGCCCCGGGTTGCGCGGGGTCGTCTATATCTCCGGCTACGCCCAGGCCGAGCTCGTTGACGGCGGGCTGCTGTCGAAGGGGCAGGTCTTTCTTCCCAAGCCGTTCACGCGCTCGATGCTGATGAGCACGATCCGGCGTCTTCTCGAAGAGTAAGTAGTCTCCGAGCCTTTTCTACGTAATTTCCACAGTATCGATCGCCCCCCACTTCGCGCTGCGCCATCGCCCAGCGATGCGCCGCCGATCCCTCCTCTTCAGCCGCGCTGCCGTGCCGCCGAAGCTTTGATCGGCACGGAGAACTCCCGGGATCCCCGCACGGTCCCGATGCTGCGGAGGTGCGTGGAATGGGGGAGGCCAGCCGAACGATCGAATTCATCGAGGCCACCTTCGCGGTCGGGATCGAACGTGGCATCGCCCACCTGACCGCGGAGGATCCGCAGCTCGACGGGCGCAGTGTCGTGATCCGCGGCAAGCCCACGGTCAACTTCGCCTCTTGCAGCTACCTCGGGCTCGAACTCGACGCCCGGCTCAAGCAGGGGGCGATCGAAGCCACGCAGCGGTACGGCACCCAATTCTCCTCGTCCCGTTCGTTCATCTCGGCGCCGCAGTACGAAGAGCTCGAGTCACTGCTCGATCGGATCTTCGACGGCCATGCGTTGGTGACCCCGAACACGACGCTCGCGCATCTCTCGGCATTGCCGATCCTTATCTCCGAAGACGACGCGGCGATCCTCGACCACCAGGTACATCAATCCGTTCAGATGGCGACTGCTCTGCTCCGGCAGCAGGGAACCCACGTGGAGCTCGTCCGCCATCGAAGGGTCGATTTGCTGGAGCAGCGCATCTGTGAGCTCGCGAAGACCCATCGTCGCGTCTGGTATCTCGCCGATGGCGTGTACAGCATGTACGGAGACTTCGCCCCGATGAAGGCGCTCCGCTGGCTGCTGGCGCGTCATGAGCAGCTCAATCTCTACATCGACGACGCGCACGGAATGAGCTGGATGGGCCGTCATGGGCGTGGATTCGCGCTGGATCGGATTCCCAGTCAAGAGCGTGTCGTGGTCGCGGTTTCGCTGAACAAGTCCTTTGGCGCGGCGGGTGGTGCAATCGTCTTCCCGAGCGCCGAGCTGCGGCGCAAGGTCCGTTCCTGCGGCGGCCCCATGATCTTCACGGGGCCCATCCAGCCCCCGATGCTCGGTGCCGCTGTGGCCTCGGCGAAGATTCACCTCTCGGACGAGATCACGGCGCTTCAGCGGGACTTGCTCGAACGCATCCGCTTCGCCAACCGGAAGGCAAAGGAGCTGGACCTTCCGCTGGCGAGCCGCTGCGAGGTTCCGATCCGTTGCGTGGGGTTCGGCTTGACGCTCGCGGCGGTGGAGATGACCGAACACCTGATCCGCCGCGGAATGTTCACGAACCCCGCGGTCTTCCCCGCAGTGGGGATCAAGAACTCGGGACTCCGTTTCACGTTGACGAGACATCACTCCTTCGACGACATCCAGGCGCTGCTGGAGACGGTCGCCGAGTTTCTTCCGCGGGCATTGGCGATGGCGGGGACCACACGTGAGGAAGTCGATCGGGCGTTCGGCCTCGATCTCCGGCCGGGGAGCGGGAAGAGCGCGGCACCGGAGCGGCGCCTCGATCCCGAAAGCCGTGCGCGCATTTCGCCACAGCTCACCTTGCAGCACGAATCGAGCATTCATTCGCTCGACCGCGATGAGTGGAACGAGTGGATGGGGGGCCGGGGCTCCTTCGGATTCGAAGGCCTCGCCTTCCTGGAGCGGGTCTTCAACGAGAATCAAAAGCCCGAGAATCGCTGGCGGTTCCACTATTGGGTCGTCCGAGACGCTGCGGGCCGCGCCGTGGCGGCCACGTTCTTCACCGAGGCGCTCTGGAAGGACGATCTATTGGCTCCACACTCGGTCTCGCGGTTCGTCGAAGAGCGGCGGTCGACCGATCCCTACTTTCTCACGTCCCGCGCGCTCACGATGGGGTCGCTCCTGACGGAGGGTGACCACCTCTACCTGGATCGCGGGGCCGATTGGCAGTCTGCGCTGTCGTTGCTGCTCGCGGCTGTCGAGGCCGAGCGCGAAGAATGTCAAGCCGAGAGAATCGTTCTCCGCGATCTGCCGGCGGAGGATCGGGAGCTCGAGTGCTTCTTGAAGGACGCGGGCTTCATCCGAGTCGAATCTCCGGACAGCATGATCATCGAGATCGATTGGGCCGATCGCGACGAGTTCGTCCGGAAGCTGAGCAAGCGCTCCAGGCGATTTCACCGGGAGGCCGTGCTTCCTTGGGAGAAGGCCTATGAGGTCGAAGTTCTCCGTCCGGGTGACAGGACGCCCTCGGAAGACGAGTGGAAGCAGATCCATCGTCTCTACCTGAACGTGAAGGGCCACAACCTCGCACTCAACACGTTCCCGCTCCCCGAAGACCTGTTTCCCGGTATGATGGAGTTCTCGACCTGGGAGATCCTTCTTCTCCGCCTGCGCCCGGAGTTCGGGGGAGATCCCGATGCGCCGGCGCAGGGCTTCGTCGCTTCGTACGTCGGTCCGGAGCAATACGCTCCGATGATCGCCGGCATGGACTACCGCTACATCCAGTCGCATGGACTCTACCGGCAGCTGCTCTCCCAGGCGGTTCATCGCGCCAAGGCGCACGACTCGGCGCGCATCCTTCTGGGTATGGGCGCCGAGCTCGAGAAGCACCGCTTCGGCGCCCAGCGACACAAACGGTCGACGTTCGTTCAGAGCCACGACCACTTCCAATACGACGTCCTGTCGCTGATCGCCTCGGATCCCGAGCTGCGATCCGAGGAGGAATAGCCGTGCGTACGCCGCTCTGGTGGGTCGTCCGCGGCGTCGGTGCGATGTCGGCCGCGGCAATCGCCGCGGCGGGAATCGTCTACGCGGCGACGGAGAGTCGACTCGGCCACACGTACACGGTGCCGGCCGAGGAGATCGCCGTACCTTCGGACGCGAACTCCCTCGCCCGCGGGCGGCATCTCGTGAGGGTCATCGGACAGTGCCCCGCTTGTCACGGTGATGATCTCGCGGGTCAGGTGATGGCAGACGACTTGTGGCTCGGGAGGCTCGTCGCCACGAATCTCACACCCGGCCGGGGCGGGCTCGACGGCCAGACGACCGGCGATCTCGTGCGCAGCATCCGCCACGGGGTGAAGCGAGACGGAAGATCGGTCGTCTTGATGCCGTCGCAGTACCTTCGCGGCCTGAGCGACACCGATCTCGGAACGATCATCGCGTATCTCCGCCAGCTGCCCCCGGTCGACCGGGAGGCACCCGCCTCGCGGGCCGGGCCCCTCACCCGGCTGGTGATGTTCCTGGGGAAGGCGCCGGACCTGCTGGCCGCGGAGGCCATCGCGCGCCGCGGTGGCGCTCCGGCGATGACATCTCCGGGAGCCACGGCCGAATACGGCGCGTATCTCGTGGAGGTGGCGGGATGCAAGGTCTGCCACCACGAGAACCTCGCCGGTGGCGCGCATCCCCTCGCGCTTCCCGGTGAGCCGCTGCCCTCGGACCTCACCCCGGCCGGCTTGCTCGGCCACTGGTCGGAGCAGGATTTCTTCCGCGCCCTGCGAACCGGGGAGACTCCCGACGGCCGCCGTCTCGACGATCGCTTCATGCCCTGGAGGGCGATCGCGGGGATGGGGGATCTCGAGCTGCGCGCGATCTGGCTCTACCTGCGCTCGCTTCCTCCCCCGAAACAGGTGCGTGGCTGATCCGGGAGACGAAGCTTCGATGCCGCCGTCTCCGGTCGCGAGAGATCGAGCCGGGCAGCGACGGGCGCGTTTCGTGCCTGAGCCCCGGCGGGGCCGTGTCATCCCTGAAATCGCGACAGCTCCTCGTCCAGCGCCGCGATGTCACGGCCGATCCTCTCGATCTCCGAGCGGATCCGATCGGAGGGGTCTGGATCAGCGAGAGCGGCCTCGACGACCCTCGCGGCGCCCGCGACGCGCCCGGCGCGCTCCGCCAGGGGCCGGTACCTCGCGCGCAGCGATTCGTCGGCAGTGCACATGGCCTGCTCGAAATCGGCCGTCCAGTGGTGGGGGCCGTCGGGGAATGGGGAGGCCTGGCCGTTGCCGGCTCCCTCGGTCAGCTGCCACTCCCACTGCGCCAACCGGAAGCACAGATCGTCCAGGCCTGCGGCGGCGCTCCGAAAGACAAGAACCGCCGCGACGATACTGCCGATGCTGGCGACCGCGGCCACCAGCCCGTTCACCTTCAGCAACACCGGAAGCACGATCTGTCCGGTCGAACGTTGCGAGATGTGAGCGCGGAACATCGCGTCGCTCAGTGCCCCGTCCACTGCGATGCTGGTCGCCGCCGCCGCCGCCGCTGCTGCGACCAGGGCGAGTGCGCCGAACGTCGCGATGAAACGCCCCTGGAACTTCCGCTGAACGAAGTAGCGCCTACGCCTGGTCAGCAATCCCATCGCACGAACTCCTCTTTGGTCACGATCTTCACATCTCGTGACAGGACAGACACAGAGTTCCTCCCCCGCCTTCCATCACCAGGAAGTACGGATTGCCGGAGTATGAATTGTGGCAGCTGCCGCAGCCTACCTTCCCGCCGAACAGACGGATTCGATCGTCGAGAAGAGATACGTCCCGAAGATTCGACCTCGCCCTGTCGGGCCCACGAGCGCTCGCGCTGGCGCGGTAGTTCATCCCGATCGGATGGCTGTCGCCGCTGTTGACACGGGACGACCCCTGCGTACCGGCGTGATCGACGTTGCGGGTGATCGATCCGTCGTGGCAACCGAGGCAATTCCCGCTCAGACGGTCGATCTCGCCCCAGTGGCCGAAGTCTTCCTCCGTCTCGGCGCCGTGAGCGGGCTCCGCCATGACGATGTGCCACGCGCGAGAATTCCCGCCGCCGAACTCGTCGTGGCACATTCGGCAGAGGGTCTCTCCGGTCGCGTCCGCACGGAGCAGGGGATCCTCTCCACGCGCCGAGACTCTCCGGGCCCGGTGAGGGTCGTGACAGCTGCTGCAGACCAGGCGTCCCCCGGCGTCCAGAGGAAAGCCGCTCGGAACCCTGAAGCTGGGAGTGACATCGACCGGATGGATCTGCTCGCCGCTCACCGGGTGGCACAACCCGCAGCTCGCCGTCTCGTTCGGCGCGCGAAGCGGGTAGCTCCCCTTCGCCGTGCCGGAGCTCTCCGCCGCGGCACGCATCGATCTCCCCGGCGCGGGTCCGGCGTGACACGCGACGCAGCGGCCGGGCCTTCCGTGTGGATCCATCGGATCGTCTCGCGCGAGGGCGAGGAAGCCCACGAGGACCGCAGCGGCAACCCCGCCGAGCGGCGCGAGCCCCCTCCCGAGAACGGAGCGCCGCCTGCGGCCCACGGACCACCGGCGCCGCTCCGGCGATTCCCCTGGAGTACG
>JBHHVG010000054.1:0-11543 GCA_046754165.1 Myxococcota bacterium | reverse complement strand
GTGTTGACGATCGGCGTCTCCGTGACGTGCGTGTCGCCGTGGCCGTAGGCGAAGCAGCCGAGCGAGCTCGCTGCGAGAAGCGAGAGTGCGACTCGCACGGCTCGGGCGGAAATCGTTTTTCGGCGTCGCATACAACTCCCTCGGGAAACTTCGTATCCCCCCGACAGGGTCGTTGCAAGAAGCGTGCGCGGTCGCTCACGAGGGACGCGACCAGCGCTTTCGCCAACGCTCGCGCGGGGGCAGGGACGCTCGTTGCGCGGCCGTGATGGGGTGAAGAAATTCCGAAGAAGTGGAGTTTTTCGGCCTTTCGTGGCAACTGGCCGGTCTCCGCCCGGGCGTCTAGGCCGCGTCTCCATCTCCACCGCCGAGGCGACCGATCAGCAGCGTGGCCGACAGTCCCAGGACGACCAGTCCCGCGGCTCCGGCGGCCTGTCCGAAGCTGGGATCGAAGCTCCGCACCGGCCAGTCCTCCGGGGCGAACTCCGCGAGGTTGTCCTCGGCGACGACTCGGCCCTTGATCGTGTCTCCGATCTCCGGAGTGGTTCCCTGTTGGAAGGGCCAGAGTCCGATGACCGCTCCGAAGAGCAGGCCCAGAAGGGCCCCGAGTGTCGCCTTCTCGTAGCGGTGCAACAGCCACTTCAGCAGATTGCTCACGCCGGCCACGCCGACCACGATGCCGAGACCGAGGGGGAGCACCACGGTCATGGCGTCGAGGACCAGCGACACGTCGGGCCCGGCGGCGCCGTCGCCGAGCAGCCCCCGTTTGAGCTGATCGACGGTCCCCAAGATCGTCTCGTACTGGCCCAGCAGGAGCAGCAGGTAGCCGCCGCTCACGCCGGGCAGGATCATCGCAGAGGAGGCGGCGAGACCGGCCGCAAACGTCAGGAGCATGCTGGTCCCCCCGGCGCTCGCCGCCGGGCCGCCGAGGGCCATCGCGAGCATGAGACCGAAGGCGACGACGCAGCCGGCAGAGAGGGCGGGCGTTGCCGGGCGCGCCATGCGCCACACCAGCGGCACGCCGCCCAGGGTCAGGCCAATGAACAGGCTGTACATGATCCAGCGGTGCTCGACGACGAGGGACTTGACGGTGCCCGCGAGCAACAGGATGCCGAAGGCGGCCGCCGCGACGATCGTCCCCAGCAGCAGCACGGGCCGCAGGCGGAAGCGGAAGGTCGTGAGGTCTGCGATCGCCTCGATGAAACCCGGATAGACGCCCGCGGCGAGCAACATCGTGCCGCCACTGATGCCGGGCACCAGGTTGGCGAGACCCATCAAGGTGCCGCCCAGGGCGCCGCGCAGCACGACCGACAGCTTGCCGCCAACGCGGGCGCGTTCTGTGGAATCGCTCAACGCCTTCTCCCCTGCGTTTTGGACGCGGTACTGTAGCAGCTGCAGCGCGGAGGTCGTTACTCTTGTGCGGGCGATTCACATTGCGCGCGTCACCGGAAAGCGTGGCCGATGAATTCGGACTCGATCTGCCGCCCGAGCTGGAGGCACGTTACAACATCGCTCCCGGTCAGCCGGTCGCCGTGATCCGTGCCGAGGGGAGCAGACGCGTGTGCGCTCTCCACAGCTGGGGTCTGATCCCCGCCTGGGCGAAGGACCCGTCGATCGGGAACCGCCTGATCAACGCGCGGGCGGAGACGATCGCGGAGAAGCCGGCCTTCCGCGGCGCCTTTCGAGCACGGCGCTGCCTGATCCCGGCCGACGGTTTCTACGAGTGGTCCGGGACGGAGCCCCCGAAGCAGCCGGTCCACGTCGCCCGGACGGACGGAGCGCTGTTCGCCCTCGCCGGTCTCTGGGAGAGCTGGATCTCCCCGGATGGCGAGGAGATCCGGTCGTGCACGATCGTCACCACCGTGGCGAACGCGGTGGTGCGGCCGATCCACCAGCGGATGCCGGTGATCGTGGATCCCCAGGCGTACGCGCCGTGGCTCGAAACCGAGGGTGGCGATCTGCAGGCGATGCGCGCGCTGCTCGCGCCTTGTCCGGAGACGTGGCTGTCGGCCTGGACGGTGGGAATAATGGTGAACGACGTGCGAAACGACGGCCCAGAATGTGTCCTTCCGGCCGCTCCGGCGCCCACCCAGGGATCGCTGTTGTGACGCGGGGTCGACGCCAGCTTCGCCGCGCGCTGCTCGCGGTGATCGCGGTGCTCTACGTCGTGTCGATTCCGTGGTACCGCTCCCCCGGCGCGGAGGTGCGCCTATGGCATGGCCTCCCCGACTGGGTCGCCGTCGCGATCCTCTGCTACGCGGCGGTCGCCGTGCTGAACGCCGCCGCCTGGTTGCTCGCCGAAGTATCGGACGATGATTCGCCCGAGGAGCCCGGGCCGCGATGAAGCTCGAGCAGCTGGGCCTCGTCGGTCTCGCGGGTTACCTGCTGCTGCTGTTCGCGATCGCGGAGTTCGCGCGCCGTGCGCGGCGTGGCAACGCGCCTGCCGATCATTTCCTCGGTGGTCGTGAGCTCGGCGTATTCGTGCTCTTCCTCACGCTCTACGCCACCGCCTACAGCGGGAACTCGCTGCTCGGCTACCCGGGCGAGGGGTACCGCCGCGGTTACTCGTGGGTCATGGCGACCGGGTTCATGATGTCGATCATTGTCGTCTTCCACTCGCTCGTGCCGAAGCTCCGTCCCGTGGCTGTCCGGCATCGGTTCGTGACGCCGGGCGACTGGGTGCGACACCGATTTCGGGGCGAACCGGGCGCGAAGGGCCTGCTGCAGGGCGTCGCGGTGCTGATGTCGATCGCGCTGGCCAACTTCCTCTTCGCCCAGCTCAAGGCCATGGGCGAGCTCGCTGCACAGGTGACGGGCGGCGCCATCCCCTACGAGCTCGGCATCGTCATCCTGGCGGCCATGATCCTCTTCTACGAGACGTTGGGAGGGATGCGCGCCGTCGCCTGGACGGACGCCGCCCAGGGCGTGATGATGTTGGTGGGTCTGATGGCGCTGGCGGCGTGGCTGCAGGCGGAGGCGGGTGGGGTCGGGGCGGTTACCCGCGCGGTCCTCGAGGTTCGGCCCGAGGTCGGGCGCGTGCCGGGCATCGTGGAGCAGACGAACTGGGCGAGCACCATCGTGCTGCTGGGAATCGCAAGCGTGATCTATCCCCAGGCGATCCAACGGATCTACGCGGCGCGCGACGGGGCGACCCTGCGCCGTTCGCTCGCGCTGATGACGTTCATGCCGCTCACGACCACGCTCGTCGTCACCTGGATCGGCTGGGCCGCGATTCCGCGCCTGTCCGGCCTTGGGGTGGTCGAGGCGGATCGCGTGATGCCGCTGCTGCTCGGGCAGTGGGCGGACGCCGGAACCGCCCACGCGGCGGCGGCGACCTTCGTCTTCCTGGGTGCGCTGGCCGCGATCATGTCGACCGCGGATTCGTGCCTGCTGTCGTTGGGCTCGACACTGGCGGGCGACGTTCTCGATCGCCCGCGAGACGATGACGCGACCACCGCGGCGGGCAAGCGGATTGCCGCGGTGGTGATGGTCGCAATGGCCGGGCTCGCCATGTGGGCGCGGGGCATCACGCTGTGGGGGCTCATCGAACTCAAGATGGAGCTCCTGATCCAGTGTGCCCCGGCCTTCCTATTGGCGATTCATTGGCGCCGGCTGAAGGCGCGCCCCGCCCTCGCCGGGCTGGTGGTCGGCAGCGCGATCGTGGTGGGCGGTGTGGTGCTGGGAGTAAAGCGCATCGAAGGTGTCCACCTCGGCGTGATCGGGCTGGTCGTGAACCTGGTGATGGCGTGTGTCGGCTCGCTGTGGGAGTCGAGGGCAGAGATCAGTCGCCTCGGAGCCACTCGGGATCGATGAAAGGCCGGTTCGACCGGTAGCCGGCCGCGCGCTCCTCGATCTGGACGATGAGGTCTTCCGGACCATCGCGGCGCGCCAGCCGGGCAGCCTCGGCCGCGGTTCGCGCGGCGCGCTCGAACTGTCCGGCGGCCGCGTAGGCCGCGGCCAACGTGTCGTACCGGAGCGGATCGGCCGCGCCACCGGCGCGCTGGAGCGTCTCGGCGATGCGGACCGCTTCCGCTGGGTCGCGGATGTTCGCGTCGGGATGGGTCGCGAGGATCCAGGCGAGGTTGTTCGCGGCGACTTCCCAGCCCGGGCGCAGGCGCCGAGCGGCGCGGTAATGCTCCAGTGCGGCACGGGCGTCCCCGGCGCCACGCGCGGCGGCAGCCTGGCTGGCGTGCAGCTCCGCGGACTCACCGAGCAGGGACGCGGCAATCCGCAGGGGCTCGCGGGCGTCGGAGAACCGGCCGGTCCGCAGCCGCATCATTCCCAGGTAGTGGTGGGCCCGGGCGTAATCCGGTCGGATCGCGATCGCCCGTTCGAACTGCTGCTCGGCCCCGGCGTCGTCCCCGATGTCGGCCAACGCGGCTCCGAGGTAGGCGTGGAGCGCGGCCGGCGGGGCGTCTCCGAACAGACGCAGGGCGCGTCGGTAGTGCTGGATCGCCTCGTCCGTCCGTCCGCTCGCAGCGAGCGCCCGCCCAGACTTCGCGAGCGCCGTCGCGTGCGTCGGGTCGAGCTCGAGGGCACGCCGATAGCCTTCCAGCGCGGGCTCCAGCTGGCCAAGCGCCAGCCGAGCATCCGCCTCACCGACGCGGGCATCGGGCCAGCGCGGCTTGATCGCTCGGGCCCGAAGGAACTGCGCGAGCGCAGCCTCGGGGTCGCCCGCTTCGAGCAGCGCCTCACCCAGCCCGTGATGGGCAACGAAGTTGTCTTGCGTAACAGAGACCGCCCGGGCGAACAGTGCGCGCGAATCGCGCCAGTGTCCGACCTGGTTCCACGCGGTGACCGCCAGCGCGGCGATGGCGCCGGCTCCTACGGCGGCCAGAACGCGTCGCAGAGCCCTGCTGCGGCTGGCTTCGTGCGCGCCCCACGCCGCGGCGATCGTCAGCCCGATCTGCGGCAGGTAGGTGTAGCGGTCGGCGCGGGCCTGCATGCCGGCCTGCACGATTCCGATCACCGGCACGAGGGTCAGGAGGAACCACAGCCAACCCACGGCGAAGTACGGCCGCGTCCCGGCCCAGCGGAGGGCCAGCGCGCTGATCCCCACCAGCAGCGACGACGCGACCAGGAGCGTCCCGGGCGGCGGCAGGCTGAGCGGGTGCGGGTAGAAGACGGCGAGGTCGACCGGCCAGAGGCTGTCGCGGAGGTAGGCGGCGTACGAGACCACCGCGTTCGACAGCCGCACCGACAGCGGCAGCAGGTGGTCGTGGGACATCGCGCCCGCCGCGCGCTGCACAGCGAGGGTGACGGCGCTCGCGGCGCCGGCAAGTGCGAACAGCGGGAGCTTCTCGAGCAGGACGCGGCGCGGCCCGCCAGCCGGCGGGAAGGCTCCGCTCTTATCGCGTCGGAGCCGGCCCAGCGGCCAGTGGTCGAGCAGCAGCAGTACCAGGGGCAGCGAGACCAGCATGGGCTTCGCCATCAAGCCGGCCGAGAAGCTCGCCGCCACCAGGGCCATGCGCCCCATCCCCGGACGCGCGGCGTGGTGCGCGTAGGCGACCATGGTGGCCATCCAGAACATCCCGCTGAGCGTGTCCTTGCGCTCGGCGGCCCACGCCACGCTCTCTACGTGAAGGGGGTGCACCGCGAAGACGGCGGCGACGAAGCAGCTGGGCCACCGTGCGCCCGTCATTCGCGCAAGCGCCAGGTACAACAGCAGGGCCGACAGCGCGTGCAACGCGACGTTCTCGAGCAGGTAGCCCGCTGGCTCGGAGCCGAACAGGGCGTGATCCAGCTGGAGCGAGACCCACGTCAGGGGGATCCAGTTGGTCTCGTAGGGCTCGCGGAACGAGCGCGCGATCGTCTTCAGGCTCGGTCCATCGCGCAGGTTGGGGTTGTCGAGGATGTACACGCGATCGTCGTAGTCGACGAACGCGTGGTTTCGCACCTGGAAGTAGACGGCGAAGGTGAGGGCGCAGAGGGCCAGGGCGATCGCGGCGTCGCGGGAGCGTCCCGCCGCGAGTGCGCGTCGAAGCGGTGTTCCCTCGCCGCTCCGAGATGTCACCGGCCCTCCGCGGATTCGAGATAACCGAGGGCGCGCAGGGCGTCGCGGTCCTGCGTGGACAGGTCCTGGCGGACCTCCGACGGCCCCTGGGACACGCGTGCGCGGATCTGCTTCAGGTGCTTGCGCATCGGAGCGGCGACCTGGGGGGCCGCTCCGGCGAGGTCGATGGCGTCGCGGCCGCGGCGCGTCAGGCGCCCGTCCCAGACGCCGTCGCGCATCGTGATCACCAGCTTGTACTCCCCTTCGACGATCCCGAAGCGGATCCCGGTCGCTCCGATGAGGTTCGCCATGTAGGGTCGGCTCTCGGAATTCTCGGCGCCGTCGCCGAGCAGGTCCCGGCCGGCCAGCGGCGGCACCGGTGCGGTTGCTCCGACCGCGGACAGCAGTGTCTTGGGTAGATCCGTGAGCGCGGCCACGTCGGTTCGCACCGCAGGCGGGCGTCCGGGGACCCGGATCATGAGCGGCACCCGGACCAATGCGTCGCTCAGGTACTCGCCGTGGGCGAACCAGTAGTCGTCTTCGCCCAGGCCTTCGCCGTGATCCGAGCTGAACGCGATCACGGAGCTGGCGTCGAGCCCGCGGGTCGCGAGCCCGTCCAGCAGTCGTCCGATCTCGCGGTCGACGTATCGGATCTCGGCGTGGTAGGCCGCGACGTAGTAGGCGGCGTCGCGGTGGTCGCCGAGCACCTGATAGGTCGGAAGCCCGCCCACCCCGAGGTGGTCCTTCGACAGTGGAACGTTCGGATTCGGCACCGGCGGCTCGATCCCCCGTTCGAGCTCTGCATCGAGGATCTCTCCCGGTGCCGTGTAGGGTCCGTGGGGGTCCTGGTAGTGGACCCAGATGAAACAGCGTGTCGCCGGAGCCGCGGAGCACTGGTCGAGTCCGGACAAGGCGCCTTCGGTGGTGAAAACCGCGACGCGTTCCGGCAGCTTCCGCACCGCTTCGAACTGGCCGAAGTCGTCGTCGAACTGTTCGAAGCCCCGGTCGATACCGCTGCTGTGGCGCAGAATGAAGTTTCCCACGATGCCCCGGGTGGTCCAGCCGCGTTCCCACAGAATGGACGCGAGTGTCGGGAAGGTCTCCTGGAGCACCGATTCGTTGTCGACGATGCCGAGCTCTTCTGGGGAGGCGCCCGTCATCATCGCGGCGACGGACGGAAGCGTGAAGGGAGCGGAGGAATAGGCGGCGGTGAACACTTCGCTTCGGGCGGCGAGCGCGTCGAGATTGGGAGTGAGGCCCAGAGAGCTTCCGAACGCGCCGAGGCGATCTGCGCGCAGCGTGTCCACGGTGATCAACAGCAGCAGGTTCGGTCGCGCCGGTTCACCCGCACAAGCGGGCAGGAGAACGAACGCGGCCAGCGTGGCGCGGATCCGCGCGGGGGCGGATCGGCGCTTCCGGACGGACGGGCAAGGTGCGGACATGGCGCCGTCAATCGACTCCCGGATCCAAAAGCTTCTCGGTGTACCCGAGCGCTTCCAGGTTTCTTCGATCGCGGTCGCTCAAGCGCTGGAGATTCTCCCGCCGCCCGGTCTGGAGCTCGGCCTGCAGCCCCAGCAGCTCGGCGCGCATGCGCTCGGTGCGCTCCGGGTCGAGATCGGAGAGCTCGCGGTCTTCGTGCCCCAGGCGGTACAGCTCCGGGCGCCAGCCGCGTTCGGTTTCGACGAGGATCAGCTTGTGATTTCCCAGGACGATCCCGAATCGCGCGGTGTGGAAGCTCGCGAGGCTGGCCAGGTAGGGGAGACTGTCCACGGAGCCTGCATCGGCTTCCAGCAGGTCGCGGCCGCGTGCGTCGGCGGGGATCGCCACCCCCTCCAGGAGATGCAGCAGCGTGGGGAAGAGATCGACCTGGGCCACGAGATCCGAACGCCGGCCCGCATCGCCTCCGGGGATCCGCAGCATCAGGGGAACGCGCACGAGCGGATCGGTCAACAGCTCGCCGTGGCCAAACCAGTAATCCCGCTCACCGAGGCTCTCGCCGTGGTCGGCGGTGAAGACGATGAGGCTCGTGTCGCCAAGCCCGCGAGCCGAGAGCGCGTCGAGCAGTCGTCCGAACTCGCGGTCGAGATACTGCACCTCGGCGGCGTATCCCGCGCGGTAGAAGGCGACCTCGCGCTGTCCGTCGATCTCCTGGTAGGCCGGGAGCCGCCCGCGAACACCGCGTCCCTCGGCCGGCGTCAGGCGGCGCAGGCCTTCCGGGCGTCTTCGCTGCTCCGGGAGCAGCGCCTCGCGCAGCCCATCGGGCGGCGTGTAGGGTCCGTGGGGATCCTGGTAGTGAACCCACAGGAAGAGCCGCGTGTCCTCGTCGGCGGGCAGTGCCTCGAGGACGTCGATGGCGGCGTCGGTCGTGCCCGAGGCGATGCGTTCGGACCATTCACGCGTGGCTTCGCGGCCCGGAAGCACATCGTCGTAGTGATCGAAACCCTCGCTCAAGCCCGAGTTGGCGCGCAGGACCAGGTTGCTCACGACCGCCGCGGTCGCCCATCCGTGATCTCGCAACACGGTGGCGAGGGTCGGAATGTCCGGCGCGAGCGCCGATCGATTGCCGAGCACGCCGATCTCCTCCGGGTAGCGCCCGGTCAGAAGGCTGCTGATGGACGGCATGGTGAACGAGGTCGGGGCGTACGCCCGGTCGAAGACGAGGCTCTCGAGGGCCAGTGCATCGATGCGCGGGCTGAGGCCGAGTGTGCCCCCGTAGGCGCCGAGGTGGTCCGCGCGCAGGGTGTCGACGCTAACGAGCAAGAGGATCCGGGGTGCCGGAGGCGTTCCAGTGCAGCCGACCAGCAGAAGCGGGAGGGAGAGTAGGAGCCGTTGGGTCCTACCCGGTGCAGTCGAACGGAGGAGCGCTTCCGCCATCTTGGAGCGAAGAGGCTAGCATCCCTCTCGATGGAGCTCCTCGGCTCGTGACGGCCGCATCCGATGCCGCGGTGAGGGAGGAGACGGCCCCCACGCTCTGGGCGTGTGCGGCGGTGCTCGCGGTCGCGGCCACGGTCTTCATCCTGCTGCGCGTTCCGCTGCTCCCGGTGCCGCTCGAGCGCGACGAGGGCGAGTACGCGTATATCGCCCAGCGCATGCAGGCGGGGGATGTCCCATACCGCGACGTCTTCGACCAGAAGCCGCCAGGAGTCTTCGTCGCATACCTCGTGGCTTTCGCGGCGTTCGGCGAGACCAGCGAGGGCATTCATCTCTTTCTTCACGTCTGGAGCGCCGCGACCGCCGCGCTGCTGTTCGCGCTCGTGCGACGACTCGCCGGATCCTTGAGCGGCGCCTTCGCGGCCCTGATCTTCGCGGTGGCGAGCGCCGATCCGCGCCTCACCGCAAATGCCGCCAACACCGAGATCTTCATGCTGCTGCCGATGGTGGCGTCCGTGTTCTGTCTGCTGCGGGCGATCGAGGCGGGGTCTTCCTCCCGGTGGTGGCTGCTGTGCGGCGCTACTGCGGCCGCTGCGTGCCTGTTCAAACAGGTGGCCGTCGCGAACGCGGCCTTCGTCGCGGCGATCGCGTTTGCGTCGCTGCGCCGCGTCCCGGGCGAACGCCTGCGCGCGATCGCGGCTCTCGCGGCGGGCGGCGTGGCGGTGATCGCGCCGGTTCTCGGGCTGTTCGCATGGCTCGGTGCCTGGTCCCCCTTCGTCGATGCCGTGCTCCTCCACAACTTCCGCTACGCGCTGGTCCGCTCGCCCGCAGCCGGGTGGAGCGAGCTCGTCAACGCGGCGGGCGTGCTCTGGCCGAGCATGGGGGCCTTCGCGGGCGCCGCCGCGTTGGGCCTGATGGCGCCGGGCCGTGCGGGTCGCAGCCGCTGGTTCCTGGGCCTGTGGCTGCTGGCATCCGCCGCCGGCGTCGCGCCGGGGCTGTACTTTCGCCCCCACTACTTCATCCAGATGCTGCCGTCCCTCGCGGCCTTGGGCGGGGTGGCGCTCGGTGGCCTGGCGTGCCGGTGGCTCGACGAAAGGCACGTGGGCGCGGCGGTGCTGGGCCTCGGGGCCCTGGTCGCGATCGCCGTGGGTCCGCCGGTCGCCGCGAACGCCTGGATCCTGTCGGCCGACACGCCGGAACGGATCGCCCGCATCCTCTACGGCGGGAACCCGTTTCCAGAATCGCTGCGGATTGCAGAACACATCCGCAGCCGCAGCGATCCGGACGATCGGGTCTTCGTGGTCGGCTCCGAGCCACAGATCCTGTTCTACGCCGGTCGTCCGAGCGCTTCCCGTTACATCTTCTTCTACCCCCTCACGGGGCCGTTCCCGGATGCGCCAGAACGCCAGCGCACGGTCGCGGCCGAGGTGGACGCGGCGCGTCCCCTCTATGTGGTCTGGGTCAATGTGGCGACCTCTCTCTCCGCCGCCCCAGCGGCGCCCGGCGCGCTGGCGAGGGCACCAGACTCGATCTTCACGCACACCCGACGGATGCTCGAGCGCGCCTATCGCGTGGAGCTCGTGGCCCATCCGGCAGCGGACGGCGACGGATACGTATTCGCGGGCGGCGCGGAGGCGACGGGATTGATGCCGTTGGCCTGGAAGCAGGCGGACCGAGCAGCCTGGATTGCTGTCTTTCGCCGGCGAGATCGCACGCGACCACCCTCCGACGCGTTGGTGCGGTAAGCTCCGGCGCGAAAGGCGAGATTCAATCGGCCTTTCGGAGGAGGGACTCCATGAATCGTTTGACCCCCATCATCGCCCTGGGTCTGTTCGCAGCGCTGACGCTGGTATCCGGCTGCGTCGTGATCGAAGATGGTGAAGTCGGTGTGACGAAGAGCTTCGGATCCATTTCCGACGACCCGGTGGAGCAGGGGGTCGCCCTGCAGTTCCCTGTGGTCCGCACGATCGAGACCTGGAACATCAAGCTCCAGGAGCTCAAGGAGACGGCCCAGGTGCCGTCTTCCGAGGGCCTGATCGTGGGCCTCGACACCTCGTTGCTCTTCCGGGTCGTCGCGGAGGAGGCGCCGACGATCCGCAAGACAGTCGGCTGGAACTACGTGGACATCCTCGTCGTTCCCTACTTTCGGAACGCGGTGCGCGACGTCGTGAGCGGCTACCCGGTCAAGAACATCTACTCCGAGGTCGGGCGCAAGGAGATCGCGGCGAAGATCAAGGAGTTCCTGACGGTCAACCTCGAGCCTCGAGGCATTCGCGTCGAAGACGTGCTGCTGCGGGACGTCAAGCTCCCCTCGCGCTTCCGGGAGAGCATCGAGGCGAAGCTGACCGCGGAGCAGGCCGTGCAACAGAAGCAGTTCCTGCTGCAGCAGGCCGAGAAGGACGCCGAGATCGAGGTCGCGCGCGCACAGGGCGCCGCCCGCGCGCAAGAGATCGTCCGGTCGACGCTCTCGGACTCCTACCTCCAGTACCTCTGGATCAAGACGCTCAACGACAACCCCAACGTGATCTATGTCGCCACCGAGGCGAACCTTCCCCTCTTCAAGCAGTCGAAGTGACCGGAGAGGAGGGTCAGCCCGCGTCGGTCACTGCGATGGCGATCCGGGAGCCATCCTTCGTTCCGTCGATCTGAAGCACGATCTTCCGGCCATTTCGCACGGCCGTCA
>JBHHVG010000053.1:0-11691 GCA_046754165.1 Myxococcota bacterium | reverse complement strand
ATGTCCGAGCTGCGGCAGCGGCTGTCCCTGGCGTCTACCCCCCGCCGGGTGGAGGGCTACGACGTATCGACGTTGCACGGCACGCTGACGGTGGCGAGCCGGGTGTGCTTCGAGGATGGCCAGCCAGCCAAGAAGCACTACCGGCGTTATCGCATCTCCGAAGCCGCCCAGGCCGACGACTACGCGGCGTTGGCGGAGGTCCTCCGGCGCCGCCTCGCCCGCGCCGAGACGGAGCCCCTGCCGGATCTCTTCCTGGTCGACGGAGGCAAGGGGCAGCTCGCGGTCCTCTGCGCCGCGCTGGCGGACGCCGGACTCTTCGCCGACGCCATCGGCATCGCCAAGGAGCGCGACCCGGACAGCCCGACCCTGCGGGTGCGCCGCTCCGGCGGGCTCAAGGCCGAGCGCGTGTTCGTCGCCGGCCGCAAGGACGCTGTCCGCCTGCTTCCGAGCTCGCACGCCCTCTTGTACCTGCAGCGGATTCGCGACGAATCTCACCGCTTCGCCATCGAGTACCAGCGCTCGCTGCGCTCGAAGCAGAACTTCACCTCGATCCTCGAAGAGCTTCCGGGGATCGGACCGGCGAAGCGACGGTCGCTGTTGCGGTCGCTGGGATCGCTGCGCGCGGTGCGGGAGGCGACGGCAGAGGAGCTCGCGGCGGTGGCCGGCATCAGCGCCCGCGACGCCGCCACGATTCGCCGCTTCTTCGACGCCCTCGCGTGCCCCGAGCCCGGCGAAGATGGAAGCCGAGTACCCAAAAGGGCACCGCGCTAGACGCGCGCCTGGGGCCGGCGGCGCGACGTCGCGGCGGCGCGACGCCGCTTTCGCGAGGATTTCCGGCGGATTGCGGCGCGTGCTTCCGCTCGCGTGCGCGTGGCACCGATCTTGCTTTTTCACCCTGCAGGACGCCCCGGTTCCGTTGACCGTCGGAGGTGCCTCATGCGGAACAAGCGAGACGCGGATGCGGGCGCGCGGCTGGAGGCCCCGGGGGCCGGGGTGCGGCGGCGCATCGGCTCGGATCTCGAGCGCATGGGCGTCGCACGGCAGCTCTCCGCCGCGGTCGCCCGGCGGCTGGAGTCGAGTGTCGCGAAGCTTTCGCCCCACGAGTACGGCGCCGTGCTCGGCAGCGTCGCGGCCGCCTATGGCGGACGGCCGGGCGCGGATTCCGGCATCTGCCCGGAGGACATCGCAGATGTGCAGCGCCTGATGCAAGGCGTCAGCGAAGAGGTGCAGAAGCTCGACGAAGGGCTGCGCGTGCTCTCGGCCTACATCTCTCGGCTGCGCGAGCGCGGCGCGCGCATCGATGGCGAGACGGTCCACTGATCGACCCGCAGGGTCGCCGCCAGCAGCGCAGCTAGCGGATCTCTCGCGCGATGCGTTCCCGCCATTCGGCCTCGCAGCGCACCACGTCCGCCGCGCTCAGCGCCGGTACGTCGCGATCGATCGAGACCGTGGGCTCGGGCAACGCGCGCAGCTCGACCAGGGGGAGGCGGCGTGGCAGCATCTCCCGGCCGCCGGGACCCCGACGGCGCAGTGCGGAGCGATCGACGCGCACATTGGTGGGGAAGCACGCGAGGTAGCCGTCGGGCGGCTGGCGCGCGTGAGCCATGCGGCGGGAGGCCGCACGGCCCACGTCTCCTCGCAACACCGGATTCCGCGCGACCACGTAATCATTCAGACCGACCGTGTCGATCACGTCCGCGCGGGCGAGAATCCAACCGACGACGCCAACGGAGGCGGCTGAGATCACGCCGCGCCGTTCCTGCCAGGCATCGCCGGTGAGCTGATGGCGGGGCCACAGCGCCGACTGGAGGGCATGGAAGACCTCGTGCTCCCGGCGCCGTTTGCCGATGGCGTGCTCCTCGATCAGCCAGCGCTGGAGCGCGTCGAAGCGCCGGACGTACCAGCGGGTGCCCGGTGGAAAGTCGTCGGCCAGTGGGATCACGAGATTCGCCGTCTCGACCCGCGTCGATGCGGACCCGGCCTTCACGTGGTGGCTCCAGGGGATCGGCCAGGCGACGGCGACGACCGCGAAGGGGAGGAACACGGCCGCGCGGCGCGCGCGGGGGCCCGAGGCGGCCAGTCGGTTCGCCAGCCAGACGCTGCTCAGCAGCACCATCGGCACGGTGTGGCTGTAGACGCGGTACGCGAAGTGGTCTCCGCCCACCACCAGCGTGTAGTAGGCGAGGTGCGCCAGGACGGTCGCGCATACGGCGAGGGCCGGGAGCTTCTGCGGCGCGGGCATCCGGAGCGCTGGCGCGCCCGGGGATCGCAGCACGCGAAGCGCCCAGGCCGCCGCCAGCAGCCCCCACAGCCACAGTCCGTACTCGAGCCCGTACGACAGCAGGTAGCGCAGCCCGGCCTCGGGCCACGGGGCCACCACCTTGGCGTAGTAGGTGTTGGGCAGCCACTCGCCGTAGAAGCTGCGGCGCCAGAGGACGTGGGCGACCGGGAGGGCGAAGGGCCACGCGGCCAGCAGGGAGGCCGCGGACGGGCGCGGCCGCGCGGTGAGCCGCACCGCCGCCACGAGGGCCGCGCTGACCGCGACGACCAGCAGCCCGTCCGGGCGCGTGAGCGCCAGCAGACTGCTCGTGAGGGCGACGCCGGTGGTAAAGCGCGGCGAGCCCGGGGCCGTGTACAGCGCGGTGGCGGTCCAGGCCAGGAAGAGGACGTTCACGAGCGCTGTCTCGAGCCCGGAGCTGCTCCAGGTGAGGAACGTCGGATTGCTGACCAGCCCCAGCAGCACGGCGAAGAGCAGCCATGGCCGCCATCGCGCGAGCGCTTCGCAGAGGTTCATGCGCTGGAGCATCCACGCGCTGAGACCCAACGTCCCGAGTCCGAACGCGAACGCCAGCCAGTTGGCCGAGACGGGCGGCGGCGCGCCGGTCGACGTCCAGGCGGCGTCGAGCAGGGCAACCCAGAGGAAGCTGGTGTAGCCCTCCACCGGCTGGAAGGGCGGTGCGTTCCACACGTAGCCGAAGCCCAGTTGCCGGTTGCTGACGTAGCGGAACGCGATGTAGGCGTCGTCGGTGAGGAACCAGAACGCCTTCCAGCCCCAGGCATACGCGGTGACTGCCGCCACAGCCAGAGCCGACCCGGCGGTCGCCTGCCAGCGGCGGTTCCGTGCCGTGTCCGGGATGCCTGCCAACGAACCTCCCGTCCGTTCCCCGCCGTGATGGCTCCGCTGTCCGGCGCTCCAGCATAGACGCTGGAGCGCGGGCCGAGCACGCGAATAGGCGCCTCCTGGAGCCGCCCTGGTGGCGGGCGCGGGCCTCGCGTACGCTCGGCATCCCCCGGTCCCGCGGTCGCCCGCTGCCGCGTTCCCTGCCCAGCCTCGTCGCGTGCCAGGCCCTCGGAATCCTCGCCGCCGATCGGGGCTGGCTCGATCTCCGCGCGGCCATCGCCCTGGGCGCCGTCTCATTGCTCGTCGCCGCCTCGGCCGGGCGCCGCTCCGGTGTCCGGTTCGCGGCGGCCTTGATCGCCTCGGCGGCCGCCGGAGCGGTGGCGCTCGGAGCGCGCCTGGATGCGGCGGCAGCCGCGATGCCCATCCAGCCCGCCGCGTGCACGCTCGAGGGAACGGTCGCGCGCGTGTCGGCCGGCCCGACGTGGGCGACCGTCGACCTCGAAGCGGTCGTGCCGGTGGATTGCGCGCGCCGCGCGGTGCCCGAGCGCGTGCGCCTCCGCGCGGAGCCCACAGCGCCCGGAGCCGTCGGGATCGATGCGCAGCTTCCGGGCGCGCGCGTGCGCGCGCGGGTGCGGCTGCGCGCGCCCAGCGAGCGCCGCCATCCCGGGGCGCGCTCGCGCCTGCGCGCTCTCGAACGCGCGGGTCTCGGCGCCGAAGCGCGCCTGGTGCACCCGGCGCTGTACGCGCGCATTCCCGACCGCGAGAGCTGGCGACCACTCGCTGCGCTACACGCGCGCCGCAGACAGTGGGGCCTGCGCATCGAAGCGGCGGGGGAGGGGGGCGCGCTGCTGCGCGCCCTCGTCCTCGGCGACCGGCGCGGCCTCTCCCACGACCGGCGCGAGGACTTCGCCCGCATCGGGGTCTCGCACATCCTGGCGGTGTCCGGCCTCCATCTGAGCCTCGCCGCCGCGCTCTGCTATGCGTTCGCCCGCCGCGTGGCGTTCCGCTCGGCGTCGCTCACCGCGCGGAGCGACGCCCGCATCCCGGCACTGGCGGCCGCCGCCCTCGCGGCCGTTGTCTACGCGCTGCTGGCCGGGTGGGGAGTGCCGGTCCGTCGGGCCCTCGTGCTGCTGCTCGCGCTCGCCGTTGCGGTGGTGAAGGGACGGCCGGGGACGCTGCTGCCGCCCCTGTCCGCTGCGGCGCTGGTCGTCCTGGCGTGGCAGCCCCAGGCGCTCTTCGAGGCGGGGCCGCAGCTCTCCTTCGCCGCGAGCTACGCTCTCGGTGTTGCCGCCCGCCGACGCCCGGCATCGCGTGCGTCGGCCGAGGGCGCGGTGGGCGCGCGTCTCGTCGACGCGCTCCGGTCCTCGGCGGCCGCGATCGCCGTCACCGCTCCGCTCGCCGCCCTGCACCTCGGACGGGTCGCGCCCTTCGCCCTGCTCGCGAACCTCGTGGCGATTCCGTGGACCGCGCTGGTCCTGCTGCCGGCGTCGGCGCTCGCACTGGCCGCGGCCGCGCTTCCCGCTGGACCGTTCTCCGATGCGGTGCTCGCCTGGGCGGTGGTTCCGGCTAGGCTCACGGGCGCGTTCGCGGCAGATCTTGCCCAGCGGCTGCCCGTGCCGCCCGCCGCGCTGGCGCCCGGAGTCGGAACGTGGCTGTGCGTCGCGGCGGGAGTCGCCGTCTCGCTCTCGGCGCGCTCGACGGGCGCGCGCGTTGCGAGCGCCGTGGCGGTGAGCGCGCTGCTGGCGTTGGCACCTCCGGCTCCGGTTCTGCCGCCGCCGCCGCGCGTCATCTTCTTCGAGGTGGGGCAGGGCGATGCGGCGCTCGTCGACGGCGGCGACGCCGCGGTGCTGATCGATGCCGGCACCGCGTTCTCGGGCGGTATCGATCTCGGCGCCCAGACCGTGGTGCCGGCCCTCGCGGCGCTGGGAATCCGCCGCCTGGACCTCGCCATCGTGACCCACGCAGACCTCGATCACCGCGGCGGAATGCCGGCGGTGCTGCGCGCCCTGCCAGTGGGAGCGCTGTGGCTGCCCTTTGGCGGACGGGGCGAGCCGGCCTTCGGGGGCTTGCTGCTGGCGGCCGAGGCGATGGGGGTGCCCGTGCACGAGCGGGGCGCGGGATCTCCCCCCGCCGAGATCGGCTCGTTGCGGATCGCGCCGCTGTGGCCCCCGCGCGGCGCGGCCGGCGCCAGGCGCAACGATCGCTCCCTGGTGGTGCGGATCGACGTCTCGGGGCGGCGGGTGCTGCTCCCCGGCGATGTGGAGGCCGGGGCGGAGCTCGTCCTGGCCGCCCGGGGCGACGCGCTGCGGGCGGACATCGTCAAGCTCGCGCATCACGGCAGCCGCACCTCATCCACCGCCCGCTTTCTCGCCGCCACCGACGCCTCGGTCGCCATCGTCTCGGCGCCGCGCCGCGGGCGATTCGGGATGCCCCACGCGGCCGTGAAGGAGCGGGCGAGACGCCAGGATCTGTCGCTGTGGTGGACCGGACGCGACGGGGCGGTGATGGTGTCGCTGGGCGAGCCGCTGGCGGTGTGGGGCTACGCGGAAGCACCGGCGCCGTGAAGCCCGCTCGGACGCTCGCGCCGGGGCCGTCCGGTATCATGCTGACGGGGTGTGGCGCCCACCGCACCGATCCTACGGAGTCCATGGCCCGTGAAGAAGGTTGCGCTGCTGTTGCTGCTCGGCGCGGGGTGCCTCGGTGTCACCGCGGCCACCGCCGCGGCGGAGCCGGGCGTCCCCGTCTATCGGCTCCAGCTGACGGAGAAGGCGCTCGGACGCCTGCTGGATCACCAGCAGCGGATCCGCACGCTCGACTTCCTCACCGCGAACGATCGCCTGTGGGTGCCGGCGACCCTGCTCCACGACGGAGAGGCCTACGACGTCAAGCTCCGCCTGCGCGGCGACCTGCCGGCCCACTGGAGGGGGTCCAAGCCGTCGTACCGCGTGAAGTTCAAGGGCAGGCTCCTCGACGGGCGGAAGGAGATCGACCTGATCGTCCCCTGGGACAAGCACTACGCGGTCGAGTGGCTCCAGACCCGGGTGGCGCGGGATCTCGGGCTGCTCGCCTTTCCCGGGCGATTCGTGGACGTGGCGATCAACGGCCGGAGCCAGGGTCTCTACTACGAGAGCGAGCACCCGACCCGTCAGTATCTCGAGCGCAACGGGCGGGTGCCGTCGTCGATCTTCACGTTCGGCGCGAACTGGACCTTCTTCTTCGGTCAGAAGTACCACCACATCGTCTTTCAGCGGGTCGGGAGCAGGTCGTCTCCCCCGTTCGAGAGCGCCGCGCAGGTCAAGCAGCGCGCGACCTGGGATCCGGACACGCCGGAGCTCGCCCGTCGGCAGCTGGGCTACATGCTCGAGTTCTACGAGCTCGTGACCGAGGGCCGTGCGGATGCCGTGCGCCGACGCGCGCCGGACTATCTCGATCTCGAGAAGTTCGCGCGCTTCGTCGCGCTCCAGAACTTCTTCGGGTCGAACCACGGGATGGCGCTCAACGACAACACGCGGCTGTATCTCGACCCGACTTCGGGAAAGTTCGAGTTCATCCCGTGGGACACAGGGCTCCGCTCGCTCGATGAACGCGCGCGCGCGCGCAAGCTGCCTGTCGCCGCTCTGCTGACGCCCGAGGACGCGGTCTTCCGGGTGCTGCTGACCGCGATCCCGGGCGTGCGGGAGGCCCGCGACGCGGCGCTGGCCGGCCTGGTCGCGCGTGGAGAAGCCTATCGCCGCGCCCTCGACGACCGCCACGCGGAGCTGCTGCGCCAGTACCCGGACGAAGAGCGACTGCGCCAGCAACGGGAGCGCCACGATCGCGTGTTCCGCGAGAACGTCGCGCAGCTCGCCGCGGTGCTGGGTGTGGCCGCGGCCTCGGGGCCGTCGCAGTGACGCGGACGCGTCGCGTGGATCGCCGCGGAAGGGTCACGGCGTTCGCGCGGGCCGCGCGCCTGGCGGCGACGGCGCTGGCGTTCGGCTGTGGCGGGGACGCGGTTCCCGACTGGGACATCGTCGAAATCGAGGTGCCGGGCGCGTCGCTCGAAGCGGCCGCCGACCGGCCGCTTCGGACGGTGATGCGCAGCGGCGGGCGGGAACGGGACGTACGGCTCGTGTCCCGCCCGTCGGGAGATCCCAGCGGACGCGCCTTCGACGTGGGAGACGCGGACGGAGCGCCGCTCGGTCGGCTGCTGCTGGCACCGAGCCACGCGGCGCTGCTCTATCACCTCGCGTCGCGCGACCCGGGTCTTCCCGAGGGCGCCTTCCTCGATCATCGCCTGGCGGTCGTGACGGCGGCGGGGGGCGCGGAGCTCGGCATCCTCGTCGCCGAGGGGAGCGCCGCGGAAGCTGCGACCGCTTCGATCGCGGCGCTGCCCATCGAGGCCGGCGCCTCCCTGCTCGCACTGGGTCAGGCACTCGGTGCCTGGGACCTTCTCGTGCGGGACCGTCACCCGCGCGACGGCGCCGGTCGGCCACGGCTTTCCTTCTTCGTTCCCCGGGCGCCGGGAGACTGGCGGGCGCTTTCACAGCGGAGCCCGGAGGCGTTCCTGCCGCCGGCCCTGGCCCGGCGTCTCGCCGCGAGCCCCGACTTTCGCCGCCGCCACGACGCGTTCCTGGTCGAGTACGCCCGTCGTCTGCCCGTGCTCGCCGCCGCCGCCCAGCGCTTCGCTGACACCGGAACGCGCGCCGACGTCTCCGAGGCGGTGGCGACGCTCGACACCCAGTTGGGAGAGACGCGGGAGGCGCTGCTCGGTTACTTCGATTCGGTGTGGATCGACCTGGTGGTCGAGGGACGGCCCCCCGACGCGGCGCGGCTTCGGATCGATGTCTACAGCGTGTCCGATCTGACGCTCGAGGTGCTCACCGTCGCGATGTCCCGCGAGTTTCTGGTCGTCGTCAACGAGAACCTCTCGGCGCTGCGTCTGCTGCCGAGTGGAGGGTCGCCCGCGATCCCCGGACGCCTCGTCCGCGATCGCCTCGAGTTCACGCTCGGAATCGACATCGCGCCGCGAACGACCTACCCGGAACGCTTCGCCGGTGTGCGATTCGAATTCGACCTCGTCGGCCTCGCTCCGCTCGACGACGACTATTGGCGCTTGCTCGACCAGCTGGAGCTGCACGCGACCAACCGGATCACGGGCGAAGACGTCGCCGCGAATCACATCACACGCCTCGTCGGCCACGCCGACCCGCGTTTCGGGATCGGCTCCGCAGAGACCGCCGACGACCTGGCCGCGTCGCTGCGCACGTTGCTGATCCGGCCCGACGGCAGTCCGGCGCCCTTCGACCTGGACGTTCCGGCGCGCACCCTCCGCCTCGCGGCCGGGCGCTTCGTCGTCAGCGGAGATCTCCTGCTGCCGGACGGCTTCGGGCTCGTCCTCGGTGCTGGCGTCGAGCTGTGGATGCGGGAGAAGCGCTCGATCCTCGTGCGCGGCCCGCTCGAAGTCCGCGGCCGAGCCGAGGCCCCGGTGCGGATTCGGGGCGTATCCGATGAGGCGGCCTGGGGGGTGCTGGCCGTGCAGGGACGTGGACGCAGCACACTCGGCGATCGCCCGCGGCCGCGCAGCACGATCCGCTATCTCGAGCTGTCCGGGGGCTCCGAGGATGCCCTCAAGGGCGTGACGTACAGCGGTCAGCTGTCCGTCCATCACCAGGATCTCGTGCTCGAGCACGTGACCCTGTCCGGGGCCCGAGCCGACGACGCCCTGAACGTGAAGTACGGCACGGCGGAGATCCGGGACTCCGTCTTCGTCGACAACGCCTCCGACGCCGTCGACCTCGACTGGACGGACGCGTCTATTCGCGGCTGTCTGTTCGCGCGCGGGGGCTCCGGCGGCGACGCCGTCGATGTCTCTGGAGCCCGGGTCGTCGTCCTCGATTCCGTGTTTCGCGAGTTCCGAGACAAATGCGTGTCGGTGGGGGAGGCGTCTACGCTCGAACTGCGGGGGGCGCTCCTCTGGGAGTGCCGCATCGGGGTGGCGAGCAAGGATCTGTCGACGGCAACGGTGACGCAGTCGGTGTTCGTCGGGAATGGGCGCAATTTCTCCGCGTACCAGAAGAAGCAGATCTTCGGGGGCGGGACCCTCCGCGCGGACGACGTGGTCCTGATCGACGCGGCGGAGCCCGACAGGCGGGACGCGCTGTCCGAGCTGTCCGTGGCCGGCGTGCGGACCGCCGCCGCGGGCGCGGACGAACTCGGCGCCGCCGAATCCTTCTCACGGCAGCGCTACCGGGAGATCACCCAGCCCCCTCCCTGAGCCTCAGCGCGCCAGACGCACGACCGCGGGATCCCAGAAGACGACGATCGCGGTGTGCGCGAAGGCCTGGCGGACGACGTAACGCCCGGCCGGGAGGTCTCGGGTGTAGATTCGATCCAGCGGTACGCCGGCCGCCGCGACGCGCACCGGAGCCGGGCTCGCGGACCAGCCGTGGACTTCGAGTCCGAAGGACTCGGCAGCAAACGCCACAAGCGTAGTCGGCGCCGACGCTTCGACGATCCACAGCTGGGTGCCGTGCCGCGGCCCTCGGCAGAACTGGAGGCCCACGGCCGCTTCCGCGCGACCGGTCGTGTGGTACGGGCGGTTCGAGTACAGCGGCGTCTCGGGCCCGCGGTAGACGGCGAGCTCACAGCGCGTGAGCTTCTCGTAGGATCCGATCGGGGCGCCATGACCGAGTGGCGCGCCGTGCCCATCCGGGCCGCCGCCGGCGTGGCTGCGGGGCGCGAGCCAGAGGAAGGGAACGGCGAGCGCGACGGCGAACGCGCGCCGACCGCGGACCTGGCTGCGGGGATCGGGCATGGGGTCCTCTCGCCTTGCCGGGCTACGCTCGTCGCATCGCGCAGACCCGTGGGGGGATCGTGTCGAACCGCACCCAGGAGGATAGGCGAGACCGCGGCCTCGTCGCCGCGTTCGGCGTGGGAGGCGCGGTGCTCGCCGTGTGTGCGGCCTTCCTGCTGGCCACGCCATCGGATGGCTTCTGGATCAACGACTGCGGCAGCAAGGCGTTGGTCGCGCTTCGCCTGCGGGAGACGGCCTTCCGCGATCTGGCCCTGGATCACCCGGCGCGGCTCGTCGACCCGGAGGCGCGGACGTTCCCGATCCCGGCGCCGTACGCGGTCCTGCGGAACGGTCGCTTCTTCTCCTTCTATCCCCCCGCCTACTCGGCGCTGTCCACGCCGTGGCTGGCGGTCTTCGGCCTGCAGGGACTGCGGATTCCCGCGGCGCTGGGACTGGCCATCTGCGCCGGGCTGCTGGTCGTCTGGCTCGCGCCGGTGCTCGGCGCCGCAACGGCCGCTGCGGCGGGCGCGGGGCTCGCGTTGGCGACGCCGCTGTTCTTCTACGGCGTGACCGTATGGGAGCACAGCCTGACCGTCGCCCTGTCCCTCGGCGCCTGGCTGCTGGCGTCGCGGCCCACGCCGTGGCGGCTCATCGCGGCGGGGCTGGTCGTGGGCCTCGCGTGCTGGCTGCGCGAAGAGCTGGCGCTGATGGGGGTCGCGCTCGCGATCGCGAGTGTCGTGCGGCTTCGCCGCGCGGCACCCGCGCTGTGGCTGGCCGCCGGGGCAGCACTGCCCGCCGTCGGCCTGCTGCTCCTCAACGCGTCGCTCTTCGGCGAGCCACTCGGTCTCCACGTGCCGGGCTCCGCCGACCCCGCCGCCGGGGTCCCCGGATGGCGGGTCCTCGCGTCGCTGCTGGGCGGCTACGGCGCGACCTCCGGCGAGGCGGTCTGGCTCGGCGCCGCGGCTCTGCTCGCGCCGCCCGCGGGATGGTGGGCCGCCCGGCACGGAGCCGGCATTCCAGCCTTCGCCCTCGCGGCGGCGGTGGGCCTGGCCGCGTGGGCGTTCGGGATCGCGCATCTCGTCGCCGCATCGGAGCCGCTCGCAGAGCTCGCGCGCTACAACGGGCTGCTGGTGCAGTTGCCGATGCTCGCGCTGGCGGGCGTCGGCGCGGCGGCGGTGTGGCGAAACGCGGAGCTCTCCGGGTTGCGCATCGGCGTGCTGTCCGGAGGGATCTTTCTCGCGCTGGCGTGCGCGGCGGGGTTCTGGAGCGGCAGCGGCCACGGGGCGCACACCGGATTCGGCGTGCACTGGGGACCGCGCGTGCTGCTGCCCGCCGTTCCTTCGATCGTCGCGCTCGCCGTCGTCGCCGGACGCGAGGCCCGCCGCTCCTCGGCTCGTGCGTTGCGAGGCATGGCGGCTGTGGCGGGCGCGCTGCTCGTCACTGCGGGGGTAGCGTCGAGCGTCGAAGCCGGGAGCTTTCTCGCGCACCAGAAACGCGATGCCCACGCGTTCGCGGAGCTGCTCCGAGAGCAGGCGTCCCGATACATCGTCACCACGCATCCGATGATGGGGCAGCACCTCGCGGCGCTGTGGGACTTGAAACCCATGTTGTTGGTCGAGGATGGACCCGCGCTCAGCCAGGCGATCGGCGCCCTGGGTGCCGCCGGCGTCCCGGACTTCCTCGCGGTCGTGCCGGCGGACGCGGCGACCATCCGTTGGATTCCGGGCCTCGCCTGTCGGCGGGCGGCGCGCTACCGCGGCGAGCGCCTGCACTACTTCGATCTCGACATCCAGCAGTG
>JBHHVG010000052.1:0-11829 GCA_046754165.1 Myxococcota bacterium | reverse complement strand
GAGACTGGTGGTACGCGTCGCCCTGGTACATCCCAGAAGAGGGCAAGCGACCGGCCAACGCGGGCTGATCTGCGGCCGGGGTCACGAGCGGATGAAGCCAGGCAGGGCGATTCACGAAGGAAGGAAGACACGATGGTGAAGGAACTGGTCGGACAGCCCCACCCCCAGAGCTTCTTCTCCGAGTTTCCGGCGGAGAGCGAGTGGGATGTCGTCGTCATCGGTGCGGGCCCCAATGGCCTGATCACGGCCGCCTATCTCGCCAAGGCGGGGCTGAAGGTCGCCCTGGTCGAGCGCCGCTACGAGATCGGAGGCGGTCTGGCTACCGAGGAGATTCTCTTCCCCGGCTACTACTCCAATATCCACGCGGTCTACCACATGATGGTGGACTTCATGCCGGTGCTGAGAGACTTCGATCTCCGCGACCAGGGCCTGGTCTGGATCAAGCCGAACCTGCAGACATCCATGGTCTTCGAGGACGGTAAGTCGCTGCTGCTGACGCGAATGCTGGAGGATACGGTCGATTCGATACACAAGTTCTCGACCAAGGACGCCGTGACCATTGGGCGTGTCATGCGGGACTGGCGCAAGATCTCGCAGGAGATCATCGCCCCCGCTACGTACATCCCCCCCATGGCGCCGCTCGACATGTTCGAGGCGATGGAGCGCACTGATCTGGGCAAGGAGATGCTGGCGCTCAGCGAGCGAAGCCCGCTGGACATCATCACGGACACGTTCGAGGACGATCGGGTGCGGGCTCTGATGCTCTATACCACGTGCATGTGGGGGCTGAACCCGAAGGAAACTGGCTTGGGGTATTTCGTTCCCCTCCTCCTCGATCGCGGAATGAACAAAGCCTACTGCCAGGGCGGCTCTCACAAGTTGGCCGGAGCCCTGGCGCGCGAGTTCGTCCGGGCCGGCGGCTGCATTCTCGACTCGTCGCAGGTCAACAAGATCAACACGCAGAACGGCTCGGTCTCCGGTGTCGAGCTGTGGGAGGGGCGCGCGCTCCACAGCAAGGTCGTCATCTCGAGTCTCGATCCGCACACCACCTTCCTGGACCTGGTGGGGACGGAGAAGCTGCCGGGCGAGCTGAAGGATTCCGTCACGGGTTGGGAGTGCGACAAGTGGAGCTACAGCACGCTCCACGTCGCCTCCCGGGAGGCACCCCGGTACGCCTGCGGTGACTCGTGGGTCGGACAGTCCTTCATGACGATCGCCGGCTTCGAGAGCATGGATCAGATTCTCGAACACTGGGAGAACGTGACCGCGGGCAAGCTCGACCTGCGAGCCCTCGGGGGCCACAGCACCTGTCAGACGCTCTTCGATCCCCACCTGAGCCGCGTTCCGGGCAAGCACGTCTCCTTCTTCCAGTGCCACGCACCCTACGGGATTCGGGGTGGCTGGGAGAAGGGCGGTCCGGAGTTCCAGGAGGCGGTCCTCGCCAAGTGGCAGAAGGCCGCCCCCAACATGACGGCCGAGAACCGGCTCATGACCGCGCTGGAGACTCCAGAGGACATCGAGATCCGCCTGCCGAACATGCGGCGCGGCTCGATCAAGCACGGTGACTACCATCCGCTGCAGCTCGGCTGCTTCCGACCCAACCAGGAATGCTCGGGCACCGACACGCCGATCCCGGGCCTGTACGTGTGCGGCGCATCCACCTACCCCGGAGGGCTGGTTCTCGGAGGCCCGGGTTATCTCGCCGCCAACAGGGTTGCCGCCGACCTGGGCGTAGAGAGGTGGTGGAAGCCCACCCCCGAGATGGAGAAGTACAGGCGCACCTATCTGGATTGACGCCTCACCGCGGGCATCGCGGGCAGTCGCTGCGCGCCGGCGCGAGGCGGGAGTCCGCCAGCCGGCACAGTTCAGGCTTCGACCTTGCGGGCGACGCTGCTCTCCTTGCGCGTCGCTTCGCCGATCTCCTCGGGTGACTGGCGGAGCAGGCGGAGGGCCTCGTCTTCGGTCTGGAGGAACGCCTCGGGCTCCGTGGTGACGCAGAACTCGACCATGATGCCGTTTGGATCCAGCGAGTAGAGCGAACGGCACCAGCCGTGATCGATCTCGTGCATGTTCTCGACGCCGTGGCCCTGGAGGCGCTTCTTCATCGACTCGAGCTCTTCGATCGTATCCAGGCGGAAAGCGATGTGGTTCACCCAGATGGGAAGACCGTTCCCGACCGAGATCTGCGTGCGGTAGTCGGGCTGCTCGCCCACATCGCTCACGCTGAAGAAGGCGAGGCACTCTCCCTGGCCCATGTCGAAGAAGAAGTGGCGAAAATAGCCGTCGCCGTGTCGGTGGTTCTCGGCGTGGAGGAGGGTCATTCCCAGCTTCTTCGCGTAGAAGTCGTAGGTGGCCTCGGGGTCCCGCGTCGCGTACGCGACATGGTGAATCCGCTTCGAACGAACCGCTTTCTCGTCAGCCATGCTGTGTCTCCGCGCTGGGTGCCTACGCGGGCAGCGCCGCGTCCTGCTGGGCCAGTGCCATCTGCGCCATCATCTCGCGGAACTTCGAGCGCTCGATGCGCTCCTCGAAGCCCGCTCGGCGCAGACGTTGGAAGTACTCCTCGACCTGCTTGATCTGCAGATGCCCGACGATCTCGATGCCTTTCTTGATCTGGTCCGGCCTCGTCCCCTTGCCCGCCAGCACGATCATCGCCTCGAACAGCGCCGAGTCGAACTGGTTCAGCGTGAAGTTCTCGGCCTCGTCGAGTGCCAGGTGGAGCTGCTCCTTGCGTTCGGGACAGTTGTCGAGGATCCAGCGCAGGTGCTGCATGCCGTACGAGACGTGTCGGGCCTCATCCTGCATGACGAGCTGGAACATGCGCTTGTCCACGGGAGTGGGTGAGATGAACTCGCTGAAGCGAAAGATGGTCAAGATGTTGCCCTCTGCGAGCAGATGCATGAAGGCGCTGGCTTCGCTGTAGGTGTCGCTGTCCAGGATGGCCTTGAGGGAGTGCTCGGCCTGCGGGAGCGCCTCCATGAGCCCGACCCCGCCGGCGAGCGCTCGCTTGCGGAACACCTCTGCGTGGCGAGCTTCGTCGATCGCCTGCGACGCGATGAAGTGCTTCACCTCGTGGAACTGGTTGTTCATGCGCCACATCCACTTCGCCGGCAGATCGGTGGCGATCATCTCGACCTCGGTGAAGAAGGTGCAGAGCTGCGCGAACGCGATTTCTACCTCGTCGGGCCTCTCGCATCCCGGCAGGTCGGACCAGGGGATATCGGTCGTGGCGTTCCACTGGCGACTCACTGCCTCTTCGTAGAACGAAGCCACCTTGTAGGCCCACACGTCACTCTTGCGGTTGAGTACCGGTGACAGGTCCGCCTGCTCCTCGACGTCGTAGGCGGCACCGCGCGGTGCGCTCCCGCGCGGGCCTCGGGGCACTTCGGGCAGGTCGTCGTAGCCGTAGCTGCCGCGGTTGAGATCGAGGTACGTGAGCCCGCGCCGCGGGTTCTCGGCGTTGATCTCGATCTGCTCGCTGCCGGCCTTCATCCAGCCCAGATCCAGGTTCCCCTTGCGAATGTCCTTCATCCTCAGGACGAGGTCGTCGTCGAACTGGAAGTCGGTGGAGCCGTAGTAGCTCATGCGGGTCTCCCTGTGTCACCGTCGGCGGCGAGCATGTCGAGGAAGTGGACGAGCGGGCTGCGAGCCCGGCGGTCTCCGAGACCAGCCGCTCTGCACCGCGCGAGGACCTCGTCGTGGCAGCGCCGGTAGAAGCTGGCGACCGGATCGAGGCCATCGCTCAGCACGACGAGCGGCTCGATCCACTCGCGCGCTGCGAGCCATCCCACCACGCCGTTCTCGACGAGGTCGAGGTGCGCGTTGAGCGCCTCGGCCTCGTTGGGTCTCGCGCCGAGGAGGTAGCGCAGGTGGCTCACGCCATACGCGACGAAGCGCGAGGCGTCTTGCGTGAGGCGGGTTCCGAGCTGGCGATCCGCCGGGTTGGTCGCCGCCCACTCGAGGTGGCGACCAATGCCTTGGACCCAGGAGAAGAGCACGAGATTCATCGACGCCGACGCGCTGGGGTACGTCCCCGACTCGAACACCATCTTGAGCAGCTCGCCGAGTTCACGGTAGTCGGTGCCCATTCGACCCTGCCCGTAGAGAGCACGTTTGCGGAATGCTTCGGAGATGCGCGCTGCATCGATCATCTGCAGGCACATGACGTACTTGACCTCGTGGAACTCCTGGTTCATCTGCCATTCCCAATGCGCCGCCACATCTCCGGCGACGAGGCCGATCGACACCAGGCCGGTCGCGATCTGTCTCCAAGCCGCATCCTCTGTGTCCGAGAGGTCGGCCGCGTCGAGCACTGCCCAGGGCACGTCCTGGGCCGGCGCCCAGCGTCGCGACTTGCCTTCCTCGAAGATCTCGGCGGCGGAGTCCGACCAGACCTCGCTCTTGCGGTTGAGGCGGTAGCCCAGCGACGGGAGCCCCTGCGGCAGCAGCGCTCCCCGAGGCGCCATCGAGAA
Organism: Myxococcota bacterium; assembly: GCA_046754165.1. GTDB lineage: Bacteria > Myxococcota_A > UBA9160 > UBA9160 > SMWR01 > JAFDEI01. The sequence goes on along the minus strand of JBHHVG010000052.1, from coordinate 7,357 downwards.
GTTGTGGCGCACGATCTCTGGACTGCGCTCCGGGGCATAGCTTCCGACGTTGATGTCATCGAGTGTGAGGCCCCGGCCGGGCTGGGAAGGGGCCACCGCAATTCGCTCCGGGATCTGCTTCATCCAGCTCAGGTCGAGATCGCCGGAGAATACCTTCGTCAGCTTCGCGAGGAGGTTCGAATCGAGGGAGAAGTCTTTCGGCGCGATGTAGGCCATGAGTTCCCCTCCCCTCAGCCGGCCGATACGTCGAGATGACGCGCCTGGTCGAAGAACTCCTGGATGGACGCCATGAATCGGTAGAAACGATCGTGACCCTCCGGGTCGTCGTACTCGATCTGCATCTGGTCGCCCAGATGCGAGAGCGTGTTGAGCGTGTGTGCGGCGTCGGCACCACCGCTCTCGAGGATGTTTCGAATCATCTCGCACCAAATCGATTCGGACGCGGCGAGAACGAAGTCGAGCTCGGTGGGGTCTCCGCCGGACGAGACCTCCACGCACTCGTAGACCTCGAAGCGGACGGTGTAGAGCGTGTCGCCGATTCGCAGGCCGAAGCTCGTGTCGCAGTAGCCGAGCTTCTCGAAGGTGTGCACGTCCTCGGTCGTTCGCTTCTTCAGCGCCTCGAAGAAGTCCAGGGAGGGAAACTTGATTGCCACGGGGTCTCCTCGTGTGTGGGCGGTGCCACTCCCGTCCGCTGCTCGCTCACCTCTCGTGATCGGCTGCGGCTCCACGACTGGCGGCCGGAGAGTCGAGGATCGTACCGCACCCCGGTGGACTGTAGGTGACGAACGGCCACGGAGAATGGGGCGCGACGCCCCGTTCTCCGTGGCCGTCAGCCGTCAGGGAGCCTTCTTCCCCGCGGCCAACCGCCGGGCGCGATCGAGACTCCTCCGGGCGGCGCCGTCGCGGGGCCGCTGCGCGACCAGCTTTTCGAGGATCGGGATCGCCCGGTCCGGATCGCCGAGCGCGAGCCACGCCCGGGCGGCGCCGCGGAGCAGGCGCGGGTGTTCTGGATCGAGCGTCAGAGCCTCTTCGTACGCGGCGGCCGCGCTCTGCCAATCGCCCCCGCGCGCGTGCTCGCGTGCCCGCTGGAAGGCGGCGGCCGCCGAGGAGGAAAGGCCGGCAGGCCGGCCCGGGCTTCGACCGTAGCCCGCCGACGTCCCGGCGACGCCGGCTTCGGCGCTCGCGAGGTTCTTCCACGCGTCGTCGCTCACCTGATTCAGCCAGTCGATGCGTTCGAGAATGGCTCGCGCCGCCACGAGGTCGTTGTTCTTCACGGCCCGCGGGAAGAGCAGATCCTTCTGGGTGTAGAGGAAGATCGCGAGAGCGCAGCCGACGGCGGCGAGCGACCAGACGGCGCGCCGCGGCCATTGCCCGCCGACCGGATCGGGGCTCCGGGCCGCGTCGTCGGGGGTCTCGACCAGGCGGATCAACACGTGGGCGACCCGGCTGTGGCGGAGCTTCCAGATCGCGCCGTCCAGCACGAAGTGGTGGATGTTCACGGCGGCCGCGACGAGCAGCGCGAGCGCGGCGGTGTTGGGAAGATCGCCGACCCGGTTCGGGTCGAGGAGGAGGGCCGGCAGCGTCCAGACCGCCATGCCCGCCGCGAGGATCTTGCCGAAGTAGCGCGTGTACCCGCGCCAGTGTGCGGTCTGCCGCTCGTAATAGGTGGTGACCCAGATGTACTGGCAGCAGTGTCCGGCGAGGGCGATCCACGGGAAGTAGTAGCTTCGCAGCTCCCAGCGGAACGGCTCGATGTCGACCGGGACGCGCCAGTGGCGGATCAACGCGGGGACCGCGAACCAGAGCGCCTGGGACACGACCAGTGCGGCGGCGGGGGCCAGGTCGCGGAGCGAACCATGCCGCAGCAGAAGCGTACCGGCGCCGACCAGCGTGGCCCCGTACGCGACCAACAGCAGCGGAAAGGCGACCGCCATGACGGGGGCCGGGATCCCGATGGCGACGAACATGGTGCGCGGGCTCGCCGCGAACTCCGGCGACGGAGAGCAGCCGGTGTCTCCGTGGAAGAGCAGGAAGGTCAGCGCGTATGAGAGGAGGAAGGAGCCGTAGAACAGCCGCTTCGCCGCCGGTGTGATCTCGACGCCACGGCGCCGCAGGAACAGCAGCGCCAGTCCGTAGTTCTGACCTGCGTAGTGCCAGGGGCTCCAGGTCAGGTAGACCGTCACAATCCAGGTGGCGAGGACCCAGCTGTATAGACTCACCCCGAACACCGCGGCGATGGCGATCGTCGCCCAGACCGAGAAGATCACGTAGGCGCGGCGATCGCTGCGGTGCTCGTATACGCGCAATAGCGTGGCGCCGTAGTGCGGAGTGCCGAGAAGCAGCACCAGCAGCGGGATGAACCACACGGCTTCGACGCCGACTCGGCGAAGGTCCTCGCCGCCGATCGCGAAGGCGACCAGCACGCAGGCGTAGAGCCCGCCGCACCCGAGCAGCAGGTCGGGGATGGGCCCGAACAGCCAGCGCGCCTGAGTCCCAGGGGATGCCACCACGAAAAAAATCATACATCATCCCGAGGCGGCGGATCGCTCGGTACGCCGCGACCTGCCGTGCATCCCGCGGAATCGCCGCCGGCGGCGCGGACACCGCTTCGCGGAGAAGCAGCGTGTGCCTCTGGGAGCGGGTCAGAGGGTGGACATGGTCCCGAGAAGACGCCCCACGGCGCTGAAGCGGATGGCCGCCGCTCTCGCCTGCTCCGCTTTCGTCGGGGCGTGTGCCACGGCGCGGAAGACGCCGACGCCGGCGCCCACGCCACCTGCGGCGTTGTGCGCGGACGCCTCGCTCGAAGTGGACGATTTCTGCATGCCGGCGGAGTGGCTCGACGACCTGTTGCGGGCGGAGCAATTCGAGGTCGTCGCAGTGGAGGTCGCGCCCAGCGGATTCTCGCGCCCGAAGAAGCTCCACCTCCGGATTCCGGGTGACCGGGGCGGCGAATCGGTCGTCATCGCGATCAAATGGAAGCCGGCGCCGCGCGGCGGCGAGGGCTTCAACAACCATCCACGCAAGGAGCTGGCGGCCTATGAGTTCCAGCAGCTCTTTCTCGATCCCGACGAGTACGTGATCCCACCCACCACGGTGTTCTGCATTCCGGTGACGCGTCACCGCGCGGAGATCTCCGACGAGCCGCCGACGTTTCCCGGCACCCGCTGCGTTCTCGGGCTGGCGGCCTATTGGCTGCAGAATGTCACCTCCGAGGGTGCCCGAGACCTGGAGCGCTTCGAACGCGATCCCGCCTTCCGCGCGAGCCTGGCGAAGCTCAACCTGTTGACCCATCTGATCGATCAACGCGACAGTCGCACGGCGAATTTCCTGCGCTCCACGGACCCGGATCGGCCTCGGCTCTTCAGCATCGACAACGGCCTCGCTTTCGGGGGCTTCAAGAATCCGTTCACGCTGATGGGGTTCATCGCCGACTGGGCGGAGATCCATGTGCCGGCGCTGCCCAGGCGCTCGGTAGAGAGACTCCGGGCACTCACGAGATCCGATCTCGACCGGCTGGCAGTCGTCGCCCAATTCGAGCGCCGGGACGGAATGCTGGTGCGCGTTGCCGCGGGCGCGCCCAGGTTCCGCGACCGGGGTGTCCGCGTGGAAGGGTCGACGATCCAGCTCGGGCTGACGCGGCGGGAGATCGATCGGATCCACGAGCGTTTGCGACTCCTGCTCGAGCGGGTGGACCGGGGCGGGATCGAGCTCTTCTGAAGCGCGACACCCGCCAGGAGACTGTGGCTTTTTTTCACACTTGCGCCGCGTGACGTCTCGACCGCAGCGCATCTGCCCCATTTCTCCCCAAGAAAGTCCCTGAGAGAGCGTCGACCGACCGCGCAGCGATCTTCCGGTGCCCATTCGTCCCGGTCCCGCTCGTCTTCGTCCTTCCCTCTTGCTTGTCGAAGGGAATTCAACGGGCAATCCTTTCTCGCGGGAGGGGGCCATGCCGGAAACCAAAGAGAAGGGAGCGATCCGCAGCGAGAAGAGGCAGCAACGGCGCACGCGGCGACTGCGCAACGGTGGCGAGCCCGCGCCGCGACTCGTCCGCAAAGCCCGCGAGGTCGGGCGCGCCGCGATCCTCCGCGTCGGCAAGGAGACCCGCCCCGTCTTCGACGGAATCCTGAAGCACTACTCGGAGATCGGGGATCCGGGCTACCCCGATCCCGCGTACTTCCCGTGGGTGAAGGATCTCGAGTCCAAGGCGGAGGCCATCCAGAAGGAGCTGGAGGTACTTCTCCAATCCCCGGATCGGCTGCCGCAGCTCCGCAAGATCTCGCCGGACCACGACCGGATCGCAGATTCCGACAAGTGGAGGGCCTTCTTCCTCTTCGGTTACGGCTACCGGGCCGAGCACGGGTGTGCGCAGTGCCCCGAGACCGTGCGTGCGCTCGAGGCGGTCCCCGGCCTGGAGTCGGCGTTCTTCTCGATCCTGCAGCCCGGCATGCACATCCGCAGGCATCGCGGACCGACCAAGTCGCTGCTGGTCTGTCATCTGGGGCTTAAGGTGCCGGGCGATCGCGAGAAGTGCGTCATCCGGGTCGACGACGACATCCGTCCGTGGGAGGAGGGCAAGGTCCTGATCCTCGACGACACCCACGAGCACGAGGTGTGGAACGACACCGACGAGACCCGCGTGGTGCTGCTCTTCCACGTGCGTCGCCCGCTGCGCTTCCCCGGCTCGCTCGTCGGCGACTTCATCTTCAACGCGATTCGCAGCAGCCCGTTCGTCCGGGATGGACGCCGGAACCTGGCCGACTGGGAGGAGCAGTTTCGGCTGCGCGACGCGGCGCAGTCCAGCCCTCCGCCGAGCTAGGATACCGGTCAGCCCAGCGCCCTCGGCTGGGTCGGCTCGGTCTGGACGGATCCGGTCCGCATAGGCGTTTCGGCGCCGAGAGCCGATACGCTGGAACGGCTTCGAGGCGGCGGGCGGAACCGAGTTGCTGGAGAAGGGCGTCGCAGACGACGATCGGGTGACCCGCGCCGGGGGCGGGCGCGACACGCCCACTCCGGGCTCCGGGGGCGCGAGAGCGCTTCCGCCGTCCCGGGCGATCCTCGGGATCGCCCTGGTCGGGATCGTCCTGCTGGGCTTCGCCGTCCGTTCCCTGGGTCTCGAGGACGTCTTCGCCGCCCCCGGTGAGGTCGTGCTCAGGAGCGACGACGCCCAGTATCACGCGCGCCTCGCCCAGTACAGCGTCGCGCACTTTCCCCGGGTCCTGACCTGGGATCCCTATCTCAACCACCCGCACGGGGAGCGGGTCCCCTGGCCCGGCTTCTACGATCTCGGCCTGGCCGCAGCCGCGCTGGTGCTGGGCGGGAGCGGCCGGGCCCTCGATCTCGTCCTCGCCTGGGCGCCGGCCGCGCTGGGGAGCCTCACGGTCCTCGCCGTCTATGCGCTCGGACGTGCGGTGGTCTCGCCCGCTGCAGCCCTCGGTGCCGCCGCCATCTTCGCGATGCTCCCGGCGTCGGCGGCGTTCTCCGCGGTCGGGAATCCCGATCACCACGCCGCGGTGTCCCTGCTGGGCGCGCTGCTGGTGGCTGCGTACCTCTGGGGCGTGCACCCGGAGGTCCGCGGTCGCCGTCTCGTCGCGGTTCACGCCGCTCTCGCCGGAGTCCGCGCCCTGCTGGTACTCACCTGGGCGGGCAACCTCCTCTATCTCGGGATCGGCGAGCCCTCGTGGATCGCGGTCGCGGTGCTGGCGGGTCGCCGCGACGCGGTGGTCCGCTACGCGGTCGGCGCGCTGGCGAGCGCGCTGCTCGTGGCCGCCTGGATCGCCTTCGCGGCCCGTGACACCGCTCCCTTCAGCGGCGCCGAGCTCTCCTGGCTTCACGTGGCGGCTCTGCTCGCGTTCGCCGGGTTCGCCGCAATCAGCGCCGGTTGGGAACGAGCGCGGCCCACGGCCGGTGCTCGCCCCCGGGCTCTCCGGCTCTGCGCCCTCGCCCTCGTCGCGGGCGCCATCGCCTCGGCCGTTCCGTCCCTGCGGGACGGTGCCGCCCTCGGGCTCTCCTTCTTCTCGGAGGAGTCGCGCTTCATCGCGGGTAATTACGAGAACGTCTCGATCTTTCAGGAGGGCTCTGCGCGCGTCGCGCACTGGCTCTTCGGGCTGTTCGCGTACGCCATCCCAGTGGCCCCGCTCGTGCTTCTCTGGCGGGCGCGTGATTCGCGCGTGCGGGCGCCGGCTCTCGTTCTCGCGCTCTGGACGGCCGCCCTCGGCGGCCTGGCGATCGCCTTTGTCCGCTTCGGCAACGATTTCGCGCCGGCCGGCGCCGTCTGCCTGGCCGGCACGGCGTCGCTCCTCGCGACCGGTGTGGCCCGATTGGTCCGCCTGCCGGAACGCCTCGTTCCCGGGCTGGCCGTGCTCATCGGAATCGGGGCCCTGGCGCCGTCGTTTCCGCGAACCGCGGACGCTGCGGTGCGCGCCGCGACCTTCCTGCGCAGCGGGCCCGGAGCGATCTCCGCCCCCGTGCACTTCCACCGCGATCTCCATCGGTTCGCGAGGCGCGTCCGCGAGGCCACCCCCGAGACCGCTGGCTACCTCGACCCGAGCGAGACGCCGGAGTACGGCATCCTGTGCTTTCCCGCCGTCGGACACGCCATCGTCGGCGTCGCGCACCGCCCGGCGACCGCCACGAACTTCGGTCCCTCCAGCTTCTTCGGCATCGACGCGCGCCTCGATTCCTACGGCCCTACCAACCGCTACTACGCGCTGCGATCCGAAGAGCGCGCGCTGGAGGTCGCGAAGCGGCTGCGCGTCCGCTACCTGGTGACCTCTCGCGAAGGGCGGCCACCGAAGACGACCCTGCTCCACCGCCTCCACGGCACGGACGGCGCGGGCGGCGCGGGGGTGCCGCGCCTGGAGCACTTCCGCCTGGTCACCGAGTGGCCGGCCTACGGGGTCGCCCTCGGCTGGCTCAGCGGAAACGCGCCCCTCGTCACGCCGGCCCCCTTCAAGCTCTTCGAGATCGTCGCCGGCGCGGTGCTCGAGGTGCGCGGAGCCCCGGGGAGCGAGGCGACCGCCGAAGTCGAGATCGAGACGGTGACCGGGCGGCGCTTCTTCTACCGCGCGGCGGCCCGGATCGGCCCGGAAGGCGTCGCGCATCTCCGTGTCCCCTACGCGACCTCGCCAGCAGACACGTCGCCCCGCGGACCCTACCGGGTGACGTCCGGGGAGCGGGCTGTGGCGGTCGCGGTGAGCGAGGCCGACGTCCGGGAGGGAAGAATCGTTCGCGTCCGCTCGTCACGGGACCCAACGACCCGTTGACACCTGAGCAGAGCCCCGCCCCGAGAAAGCACCACGCGTGAGATCCGCCGGGGTTTCCAAGGGCGTCCGGGCGACCCCTCTCGGCCTCCGGCGGT
>JBHHVG010000051.1:0-11967 GCA_046754165.1 Myxococcota bacterium | reverse complement strand
GATCAAGATGGCGGCGACCGGCGTCTGTCGCTCGGACCTGTCGGTGATCAACGGTGGGCTGCCTCTCCCCAAACCCGTCGTGCTCGGGCACGAAGGCGCCGGAATCGTCGATGAGGTGGGCGAGGGCGTGACCGACTTCTCTGTCGGAGATCACGTGGTGCTGTCCTTCAATCCGGCTTGCGGCCACTGCGTCTTCTGCGACAAGCAGCTACCGCAGTTCTGCAATGTTGGCGCTCCGAACGGCCTGATGCTCGACGGAACGGCGCGCGTGCATCGCGACGATGGCTCGGATCTCGGGGTGATGCAGTTCCTGGGCTGTATGGCGGAGTACGCGGTCGTGCCAGCGATCAGCTCGCAGAAGATCGACGACAGCATTCCCCTGGACAAGGCGGCCCTGGTGGGCTGCGGAGTGATGACAGGCGTCGGCGCCGCGATCAACACCGCCAAGGTCGCGCCCGGGTCGACCGTCGCGATCTTCGGAGCCGGAGGCATTGGCCTCTCGATCATCCAGGGCTGTCGGATCGCCGGAGCGAAGCAGATCATCGCGATCGACGTGGCCGACAACAAGCTCGAGATGGCGCGCCAGTTCGGCGCCACGGACACCGTGAATGGAAGCACGGACAACGGTGTCTTGAAGTGCAAGGAGCTGACGGGCGGGCTCGGACCGGATTACACCTTCGAGGCCGTCGGCATCCCCTCACTGATGGCTGAGTCGTACGCTGCGGCGCGCCGGGGAGGCACGGTCACGATCGTGGGCGTCGGCAAGCTGACGGAAAACGTCCCGTTCAACGCCCTGATGCTCTCGCTGGAGGGAAAGACGGTCAAGGGGAGCTACTACGGCGACACCAACTTCCACCACGACTTCCCGATGATCCTCGACCTGTACACGGCGGGAAAGCTCAATCTCGACGACATGGTGACGACGACCTACGGCATCGAAGAAGCGCCGAAGGCCTTCGATGACATGGAGGCTGGAAAGAACGCGCGTGGCGTGATCCTCTACGACTGAGGGCCTACCACTCTCCGGCGTTCGGCATCGACGCCCACGGCTCTCGCGCCGGAAGCGCAGCACCGGCTTGGAGCAGCTCGATGGAGATCGCATCCGGAGAGCGCACGAAGGCCATGCGCCCGTCGCGCGGCGGTCGGTTGATCGTGATCCCGGCGGACTGGAGCTTCTGGCAGGTCGCGTAGATGTCGTCGACCTCGAAGGCCAGGTGGCCGAAGTTGCGTCCGCCGCCGTACTCCTCGGGATCCCAGTTGTAGGTGAGCTCCACCTGGGAGCTCGGGCTCCCCGGCGCCGAGAGGAAGACCAGGGAGAACCGACCGGCCTCGTTGTCGATGCGGTGGATCTGCTCGAGTCCCAGCTTGTCGCAGTAGAAATCGAGGGACTCCTCGAGGTTCGTCACGCGCACCATGGTGTGGAGATACTTCACGGGTCCTCTCGCTGCGGGCGGGCTCAGGTCCGCCTCGCGGTTTCCTGCGCTCGAAGAGCGGTGCTCTCGCGCCGCTCGTTCTCCATCGCCGAGGCCAGGTCGGCGCCGGCGCCGAAGTGGAGTGCACGCTTGGCCGCTGCCAACACCATGGGATCACACCGCAGCATCTTTTCTGCGGTCGCGCGCGCCTCTTTCACCACGTCGCCGGCCGGGACGGCCCGGTTGACCAGGCCGATGGTGGCGGCGGCGTCGCCGCGGATGACCTCGGCGGTCAACACGAGCTCCAGCGCGCGGGCCGTGCCCACCAATCGCGGCAGCAGGTGGGTGCTGCCCAGGCCCGGCAGGAGGCCGAGTCGCGCGAAGGTCAGGCCGAGCTTGGCGTCGGCGGCCGCAATGCGAACGTCGCAGAGCAGGGCCACGGTGACGCCGACGCCGATGCAGGCGCCGTTGATGGCCGCGATCGCGGGCTTCGGGCACGCGATCAGCTCCGTGGGGAGCTTCCGGACGAAGTCCTCTTCTCCGAGCTTCGGGCCGGTCGAGACGGCACCGCTCGCGCCCTGGGCCTTCAGGTGGTCGAGGTCGACCCCGGCGCAGAAACCTCGCCCGGCTCCGGTGAAGACGATCGCCCCCACGGAGTCGTCGTCTCGGCTGCGCGTGAAGGCGTCGTACGCCTCCTCGCCCATTTCGAGGGTGTAGGCATTGAGCTTGTCCGGACGGTTGAAGGTGATCGTCGCGACTCTGTCCACGACGTCGTAGAGCAGGGTCTCGTAGCGCATGCGTTTCCTCCGGTCGCCGTCCACGGCGTCGATCGACAGATGGGCGGCGCCTCGATCAGTCCGGGAGCGGGCGCACCTTCCAGTAGTAGTTCGGTCGGCCGCCGCTCTCGTGGATGCGGCGGAACGTGAACTCCACCGGGAGACCGATGCGCGTTTCGTCCGGAAGGCAGTCGACGAGCTGGAGATGCATGCGCGCGCCGTCGACGTCGGTGACGGTGACGACGGTCGGGGGATCCGGAGTCGGGAAGAAGTAGTCGAAGGTGTAGGTGACCACCTTTCCGACACGATCCGAGAGCCGCACAGGTTCGAAGTCGTCCTTGCGGAAGCAGGTCTCGCACACGCGCTGGGCCGGAAACTGGATCGCGTCGCAGCTATGACACCGCTGGCCGCGCAGGGCGATGTCCTCGTCCCGGTCGCGGTGGTGGGCGGTGGCCGAGAGGCCCGGCCCATGGGGCGGCCGCCACTCGGTCGACTCGAGACCGCGGGCCTCGAGATAGTGGCCGTAGGAGCCGATCGATCGCCGGCGCGCCAGGTGCCAGCTCACGGCGCGCCGTTCGGGCAGCTTCTCCAGCTGCCCCGTAATCTCGAGGGCCATCGCGTCGGCGCCGTCGCCGTAGTTGGCGACGAGGAGGTGGTCGCCTGCCCGTGCGGTCTCGAGAGCCGCTGCGAGCAGCAGCGGCGCGAAGGCGACCCCCGCGTTTCCCAGGGCGCCGAACAGCGGTGGCTGGATGCACTCTGGATCGATCCGCAGGCGCCGGCCCGCGGCCCCGTGGCTTCGCGCGTCCGGCGCGACGTACACGAAACGGGCGAATTCGGATGCCGAGGCATCCAGCTTGTCGAGCAGACCCCCGACCGCGTCGATCAGGTTCGGGGTGTATCCCTCCTGGACCACATAGCGGTCTTCCCAGCTGTGCACGAAGCGGTCGCCCTCGCTGCGCCACACGTCGACGATTTCGTCGGCTACGGTGTGGGAGGCCCCGAAGGTGGCGATGGGCTCGGCGTCGCCGACCAGGAACGCGGCGGCGCCGTCGCCGAAGTTCCTCTCCAGCGACGAGTTCGGCGCGGCCATCCGGCAGTCGCTGGCGATCACGAGCACGTTGCGCGCGGTGCCCGCCGCCACCGCCGCCGAAGCGCTCCGGAGCGCGGTGGTCCCGGCGCGGAGGGACCCCGAGAGGTCGCTGGTCTCGACGACCCGGGGTAGATCGAGGGCCTTCGCCACGAGGGCGGCCGCCTGCTTCTCCCGAAATGCGTAGGTCGTCGAGGCGAACAGGACGGCGTCGACGCCGTTCCGGTCGAAGCCGCGCAGACAGTTCACCGCCGCTTCGACGGCCATCGTGACGGCGTCCTCGTCGTTCCAGGCCACGGCCTTCTCCGGGGCCCCATCCACGGCGCGGCGGCCGGCGATGACCGCGAAGGGCAGGCGGGTGGGGGGGACGTAGGCGCCGTAGGAGGTGATGCCGATCATGGAATCGCTCCTGCGCTGGCCTCACTGCCGGTGACGACGGCGCACGTGCCGCCGAGAATCCCCATGTCCGTCGGATCCGCTACGACCCGATCGGCGCCACGCTTTCGCCGCGGAGACGCGCACGGTGCCGGTCGCGCATCAGCTCGGCGGCGCGGGCCAGGGTCTCGCGGCGTGGGCCCTGGTCCAGGATCTCGTCGAGCTCGTCCAGCTCTTCTTCGCTGAAGCCCGCCTCGAGGCGCTCCTCCCGGGCCACGACGCGGCCGCCGCCGAAGGAGAAGCGGCGGTCCGTCTCGTTCTGGAACTCCTTGGCCTCGCGGGCGCGGTCTGGATCGTCCCGGGTGAACTCCTTCACCCAGTGACTCCCGAAGCGCACGTGTGTTAGCTCGTCCGCCAGCACGAAATCGATGGCCTGAGCGATGATGTCATCGCCCTGCGCCCTGCCGTAGTCGATGAGCGACCGGAAGAGATCACAGGCCAGGCCTTCGAGGCAGCGGTTCACGCCCGCCACGCGCATCACCGGGTCGTCGGAGCATGAGGTCTCGAAGAGGAAGGTGTTCTCCGGAAACTCGCCGACCTCGCCGCCGACGTGCGCGATGAGCTTCTCGTAGGCCTGCACGTGGCGCGCTTCATCCCAGCACTGTCGCGCCATGTTCATCTTGAACTCCCAGGTCAGCTCAGGGAAATCCCACAGCGTGCGCCCGGCGGCCTCGAGGGCCTGGAGCTCTCCCACGAAGATTCCGTGGAGCTGGAGCCGCAGCTGGAGAGGTGTGCGGTCGCTGCTCGCCTGTCGGCCCCCGGAGGCGGTGAGAAAGGCGAAGCCCGGACCGAGTTCGTCGAAGACGGGCTCGAGGGCGGTGCCGGCGATCCTCTCGCGGATCTTGGGGGCGATCTCCTCGAGAACCCGGACGATGGTGTCGACGTCGTCCGGAAGCTTCCGGATCAGCTCGTTGCGCAACCGCGACCGCTTGAAGCGGCTGTCGCGGGCCAGCTCGTCGTGCGAGATGAAGCGCTGCACGTGCCCCCGTTGGTGCGCGTCCCGCCGGGCGGGACGCGGATCGGTTCAAAGACCCGCCGGGAGGGTACCAGATCCGCCGTGGCGAGCAGGCCGTCAGGATCTTCGAGGTCGCGGGCGCGATTCAGGAAGATTCGCCGAGGTATTGCGCGAACTCGTCGAGCACGGGGAGAACCGATTCCCGCGGCGCGGAGGGGAGACGGAGCACCGCCTCGGTCACGCCGAGCGTGGCGTAGTGCGCGAGCTTTGCGCGGTCGGGGAGCACTCCCATCGGCACGACATGCAGGTCCCGCGGATCGCGTCCCCGCTCTTCGACCACCCGGTGCAGGTCGACGAGGGAGGCGCGCAGTCCGGCGCCCCCGACGGGCATCCAGCCGTCGGCGTACTCGGCGATGTGATCGAACAGCGTGGGGCCCGCCCCGCCGCCGATCAGCACCCGCGGCCGCGGCTGTTGCAGCGGTTTCGGCCACTGCCAGCTCGACTCGAAGTTCACGAACTCGCCGTGAAACTCGGCGACCTCTCGCGACCACAGCCGCTGCATGGCGAGCATCGTCTCACGCACACGGGCGCGCCGTCGGCGCACTTCGATGCCGTGATTCTCCATTTCCTCGTGGTTCCAGCCGAAGCCGATGCCGAAGACCAGCCGGCCATCGCAGAGACGGTCGAGCGTCGCGATCTGCTTGGCGAACGTGATGGGATCGTGCTGGGCAGGAAGTCCGATTCCCGTGCCCAGGCGTATCGTTTTCGTCACGGCTGCGGCGCCGGCCAGTGTGATGTACGGATCGGGACTGCGCCGGTATTCCTCCGCCAGCTCTTCGTCACCTGTGGGTGGAGGAGTGCGCCGGCTCGTGGGGATGTGCGTGTGCTCGGGGATGTACAGGGAGTAGAATCCCCGCGCTTCGGCTTCGCGAGCCAGCTCGACGGGACACATCGCGAGGTCGGTGGCGTGGATGGTCACGCCGATCTTCATGCGAGCCTCCGTTCGTCGCGCGAAGCCCCGTGTTTCCGGCCGAATCGCGACGCGGCGGGTGAGACTCTACCATGCGTCCGTAGGCGGGGGAGGCGATGACGGAGCAGCGCGCGCATGTCCGCAAGAGCCACCGCTCCCGGGGTGCCCGTGGGATCGCGTCGATTGTCGGCGAGGCGGAGAAGTGCGCGGGCGATGGGCCGGGCGAGGACACCGGCGCGTGTTGAAGGACGCGGCCGCCATCGTCGGCATCGCCGAGACGCCCTTTGCGAAGAATCTCGCGGCCTCGGAGAAGGAGCTCGCGCTGCGCGCGATCCTGGCCGCCCTCGACGACGCGGGGATCGAGCCCGCAGAGGTCGACGGCTTCGCGTCCTACACCCTCGAGAACACCGACGAGGTCGAAATTGCCCGGAATCTCGGCGCTGGCGACGTCACGTTCTTCAGTCAGGTCGGATACGGCGGCGGCGCGGGGCCAGCGTGTGTGGGCCAGCTCGCCATGGCCATCGCAGCGGGACAGTGTCGCGTGGGCGTCGCCTGGCGTTCGCGCAAGCGTGGCTCCGGTCCGAGGCCCTGGACGGGCACGCCGGATTCCGTGACGGTACCCGCGGTCTGGACCCGCCCGTGGGGCCTGCTGCGTCCGGTCGACGAGATCGCCGTGTTGACCCGACGCTACCTGTACGAGGTGGGGGGCAGCCGGGATCACCTCGCCAACGTGGCCCTCGCCGTGCGCAAGATGGCCAACGCGAATCCGGCGGCGGTCATGCGCGACAGACCGCTCACCCGGGAGCAGTATCTCGAGGCGCGCTGGATCTCCGAGCCGCTGTGCCTGTTCGACAACTGCCTCGAGACCGACGGCGCCCTGGCCTGCGTGCTGGTATCGGCGGAGCGGGCGCGAGATTGCCGCCGGCCCCCGGCCCACCTGCACGCCTTCGCACAGGGGTTGCCCCGCCAGTCCCAGACCATGGTGAACTACTTCAGCGACGACCCCCTCCGCGGTCCGGCCTGGACCTGCGCGCAGCAGCTCTACCGCGGATCCGACATCCGGCCGTCGGACATACCCGTCGCCCAGATCTACGACGCCTTCACGCCGCTGGTGCTCTTCTCCCTCGAGGCGTACGGCTTCTGCGGACGGGGCGAAGGCACGGCCTTCAGTGAGGGCGGCGCCCTCGAGATCGGCGGGCGCCTACCGATCAATACCTCCGGCGGCGGTCTGTCCGAGGCATACGTCCACGGCTTCAACCTGATCAACGAGGGCGTGCGGCAGATTCGCGGATCCTCGTGCAATCAGGTCGACGACGCCGACTGCTGTCTCGTCACGGGAGGGGAGGGCGTTCCGACCAGCGCCCTCATCCTGCGGAGGTGACGCGGTGAAGCGGGAACCCCTGCTGCCTCCGATCGGCCCGGAGAGCGAGCCCTTCTTCGAAGGCACGCGCCGCGGAGAGCTGCGCATTCAGCGGTGCAGTGAGTCCGGGCGGCTCATCTTCCCGCCCAGACCGATGAGTCCGTTCGCCCCTCACGCGACCCCGACCTGGATGACGGTCTCGGGCAACGGGACGATCTGGTCCTTCGCGGTTCCCCATCCACCTCTGCTGCCCTACTACGCCGATCGCGCGCCCTACAACGTGATCGTGGTCGCCCTCGACGAAGACCCCCGGATCCGCCTGGTGGGAAACCTGGTGGCATCCGAGGACGGCGATATCGGAGAGGTCGATCCGGAGACGATCTCGATCGGCGACGCCGTGCGCGTCGTCTTCCAACGAATCGGCAGCGGCATCCATCTTCCGCGCTGGATGGTCCGGTGAGAGCCCCCGGGTCTCGTCCGTCGCCCCCGGAGAGCCATGCATGATCGAGCTGCAGCGTCACCTGGTGCGCGTTGCGAGGGCGGGCATGCGCCGGGTCCGGCCCGATCCCGAGCCGGAGGTCTTGGTCGTCTCCTACCCCAAGTGCGGTCGGACCTGGCTGCGCGTCCTGATCGGCAAGGCGCTGTGCGATCTTTTCGGCGTCGACCAGCGCGAGCTGCTCGCGACATTCGAGCTGAGCCGGGAAGCCGGACTGCGCCCGACGCGGTTCGTCCACGATGGCGTCGGCGGCGTCGCCGGGATCCCGTGGTACGAGCAGGATCGCGACAAGTCGCGTTTCTCCGACAAGCGGGTGGTGCTGATGGTCCGCGATCCGCGGGACGTGATGGTCTCGAGCTACTTCCAGGCGACGAAGCGCATGAGAGCCTACCAGGGGAGCATTTCCGGTTTCATCCGAGACGAGTGCTACGGAGTCCGGACGGTGCTCGCGATGTACCGCGGATGGCAGGAGAGCCAGCAGGTCCCGGTGGAGTTCCTGCTGGTTCGCTACGAAGACCTGCACGCGGATCCCGGTGCGGCGCTGCGACGTGTCCTCGCCGTGATGGGAGTCGGCGCGTGCGACGACGCCGTGATCGAGTCGGCGGTGCGCCACGGAGAATTCGGCAACATGCGGGTCATGGAGCGATCGGGCCGCTTCGACCGGAAGCTGCGCCCGGGAGACGCCACCGACGGGGAATCCTACAAGGTGCGCAGGGGCGTGGTCGGCGGCTTCGCCGACTACCTGGGAGCCGAGGACATCGCCTACGTCGAGCGCGCGATCGTCGAGGCGGGCGATCCGTTCGGCTTTGCCCAGCGGCGCGACGCGGGTTCGGAGCCCTGAATCACGCCGAACGCCACTCCGGGTGCAGTGCGCGTTCGAGGGCGAGCTTTTGGGCGAACACCGTCTTGCCGTTCCACTCGTTCCCCGCCGCGTTCCCCGCGAGCCAGGCGACGACGTTCGCCGGCACCTCGGGCGGTGCGCCGGGGAACCGCTTCGCGATCTTCCCGTCCGGGTCGTTCAAGCGCATCGCCTCGGTGATGATGAAGCCGGGCTCGACGTTCACGAAGCGCACCCCGGTCCCCGCGTGTTCGACCGCGAGCACGCCCGCCATGCGGTGCAAGGCGGCCTTGGTGGCGCCGTAGGCGAATCCCCAGCCCCCCTGTCCCGCCGGTGCAGGTGGATCGCTCATCCCAGCGGCGGACACCATGTTGATCACGGTACCGCTTCCCCGAGCCAGCATGCCGGGCAGGACGCGCTGGGTCAGGTGGATCTGGGCGAAGACATTGGCCCGGAACATCGTCTCCACGGTGGCCAGATCGGTGGCGAGGAAGCGCTCGAGCGAGCCGGGCCCGGTGTAGACCCCGTTGTTCAGAAGCAGGTCGATGCGCCCCCACGCGGCGAGGGTGCGGTCGACGGCAGTGTCGATGGACGCCGGATCGAGCAGGTCCAGGCGGATCTCCAGCGCCTCGCGTCCGCGTGCTCGGATCTCCGCGCCGGTCGTCTCGATGCTGCCGGGGAGCGGCCGCCCGTCAGCGCCCTGGCCCTCCTTTACGGTTCGGGCCGTGACGACGACATCGAAGCCCTTCCCGGCCAGGGCGATGGAGGCGGCCCGCCCGATGCCGCGGCTGGCTCCGGTGACGAAGGCGACGTTTCGGGTCACGCGCGGATCCTCCCTCGCCGCGGCGACCTTCGCCGCGCCGGCGGCGCTATCATGGCGCGTGTCGCCTCGCATTGCCCTTCTCCCCGCGATCCTCGTCGCGCTCTCGATCTCTCTCGCCGCGTGCGACGCGCGGGTTCGCGAGATTCGGTCGAGCCTGGGTCCCGAGGAGCTGCGCACCTTTGATCGGGGACGCCAGCTGGCTGCGCCGTGCTGGACGTGTCACGACCTGTACACCGAGACGAACAAGGTCGGGCCACATCTCGTCGGGCTCTTCGGCCGCAGGATCGGCGCCGTGCCGGGCTTCTACTACTCCGAGGCATTTCGCGCCAAGGACCTCGTCTGGACGCCGGAGACGGTGCGTGCGTATCTTGGGGACGTGCGTGGATTCATTCCGGGGACGACGATGGTTTCGCCGGGCGTCGGGAGCCGCGAGGAGGTCGACGCGGTCGTCTACTATCTCGGTCTGGTGACGCGGCCGTGAAGTCCACCATCGCGATGCGAGAGCTCTACGGTGCCCCGCCGGGAGGAGAACGACGGCGTCTGACGCTGGCGGTGGCGACTCCGGTGCGAAACGGCTCGTCCGGGGGCTGGTCGTGCAAGCTCGTGATCTCCGACGTCGTCCCACCGGTCAGCGTCGATGGCGCCGACAGTCTGACTGCACTCGCTGGCGCCCTGCGGCGAATGCGCGACGAACTCGTCGCCTTGGGTGATCGTGGCTGGGAGTTCTCACTCGACGCAGCGGGTGGCAACGTGATCGATCCGAAAGGCTGGCTTGCTCCGCCCGACTGAAGGCGCGTGTCAGCGGGTCAGGGCGGCCCGGATCCGTTCGATCAGGACCTCCGGCATGTAGGGTTTCGAGAGGAAGGCGGCCGCGCCATCGGTATCGGAGAAGCTCGCGGCGGCCATCTCCTCGCTGTATCCGCTCACGAGTACTACCGGGAGATCTGGACGATCGCGTCGGAGTTCGCGATACGTCTGCTCTCCGTCCACGTCGGGCATGCTCAGGTCCAGCACGACCGCGTCGATCTCGTCGCCTCGATCGCGGATCAACTCCAGGGCCTCGATTCCACCGCCGGCGACGAGGACCCGAAATTCCGCGCGTTCGAGGAACGCCTGGGCGATCTCGCGCACCGCCTCGTCGTCGTCCACTACCAGGACGGTGGCGCCCGCAGCGTCGCCTGCGGTGGACGCTCCTGTCTCGAGGGTCACCGTCGAGCGGTACACGAGCTTCTGGTGAGACTTGGGAAACAGCACGCGAAAGGCGGTTCCCCAACCGGGTTCGCTGGTGAGCTTGATGACTCCACCGTGGGCTTGGACGATGCCGTGCACCGCCGCCAGTCCGAGGCCGCGGCCCGAGAACTTCGTGCTGAAGAACGGCTCGAAGATCCGCTTTCGGCTGTCTGCGTCGATACCGCGCCCGTTGTCGATGACCTCGAAGTAGACGTACTCGCCGGGCTGCCGAGCTGCGGCGCCGTGGGCGTCGCCCAGGTAGTCCGGGTGGGCGTTCATGGTGCCGGTGCGCAGCAGGATCCGGCCCTCGTTTTCGCCGAAGGCCTCCGAGGCATTGGTGACGAGGTTCATGATGATCTGCCGGATCTGGGTACTGTCGCCGTCGATGGCCGGAAGGTCGTCACACAGCTGCATTTCGATCCGGCACTTCGACGAGATCGACGCCCGCAGCAGATCGAGGAGTGACGCGATCAGGTTGCCCAGGTCGAGAGGAGAGACGATCAGTGACGGCTTGCCAGCGTAGGTCAGGATCTGGTCCGTCAGCGCGACGGCGTAGTCCGCCGCCGAGCGGATGCGCTCGAGGCGTTTCTCGAGGGCTTCCGGCGAGGACAGCTCCGAGGCTGCCAGCGCGGCGTTGCCCCCGATCACGGCCAGCAGGTTGTTGAAGTCGTGGGCAATGCCGCCGGCGAGCACCCCCAGGCTCTCGAGGCGCTCGGATTCGTGCTTCTGCATCTCGAGCTTCCGGAGCTGCTCGGTCGCCTGCCTTCGCGCCGTGATGTCACGCACCGCGCCGACGGCACGCATCGTCGAGTCCGGCTCGTCGCGTGCTCCCCGGACGTGGGCTTCGTCCCACCGGGTGTCGCCCTTCTGCGTGAGCAGCCGGAACTCGAACTCGATCGGTCGGCATTCCAACAGGCGCGAACGCTGTTCGAAGACATTCTCCAGGTCATCGGGATGAACGATCTGCTGCCAACCCAAGGGTGCCAGCTCGCTCGTCTTGTACCCGGTCAGTGGCTCCACAGAACGCGAAACCCAGTCCCATTCGAGGCGGCCATCGCGTTCGAGGCGGAACGCGAAGCTGAGATCGGTGCTCACCTCGGAGATCGCCCGGTGGCGCTCTTCGCTCTTGCGGAGCTTGCGCTCGGCGAGCTGTCGCTCGTCGACCTCCGTCTGGAGGCTCACCACGGCGACCTCGATCTCCCGCGTCCGCAGGGCGACCTGGCGCTCGAGCTCGTCCCGGTTGTTCCTCAGTGCGGCCTCGGCGCGCTGCGATATGGTCACGTCGTGCAACCGCAGCGACACCGCCAGCGGGTGCTCTTTTCGGGATCGGATCGGGGTAGCCGAGATCCGGAGCCAGCGCGAGCCGTCGAGTTGCACCGGCCCGATCGTTCCGCCGCTGTCGCGGTCCGCATGCAGCAGGGCCACAGCAAGATCTTCTCGGCCGATCTTGCCGCCGTCCGCGGTCGTCACGTGGTTCGCGAGCAATGCCAACACGTCGCGATCCGGGACGGCCAGGCCGATCCCCAACAACGTCGTTGCCGCCGGGTTCGACGCCAGCCAGCGGCCCTCGTGATCGACCACCACC
>JBHHVG010000050.1:0-12162 GCA_046754165.1 Myxococcota bacterium | reverse complement strand
CTGCCAGTGGCTCGAGACCTGGATTCCGTCGGAGCCGACGTCTCGGGGCATGCTGGCGTCCGTGGCCGAGGTCTTTCCCTTCGTCGCGCTGTTCCGGGGGCACGGGGAGACGGTCGTGTTGGCCGCTCACGGGCCGATCCGGATTCCGTGGCACGTGTTCGAGGCGCGCTTTGGCCTGGAGTCCGCCCGGCGGCGTTTCGCCGAGATCGGGATCGCCTCCCCCGCGGCGCTGCTGAGTCACTTCCTGGCCGGAGACGAATCGATACGGGCGTATGTGGGAGGCGCGGCCGAGCTGAACACGGACGACCGCAACTGGTTGGAACGGCGGATGGCGAGTGATCTCCGCCGCCGGGCCAAGGAGGATCTCGACGGCGAGCTGCTGAGGCGGTTCCGCTTGGAGCGTCTGGTCGAGCTCCAGGATCTCGTGACGGATCTGCCAATGGAGGAGATCGCGCGTCTCGCGGCTCGCCCGGGAAGCCAGGCGCTCGGGGCCCCCACCAAATGGCTGCGCGACGAGCTCGACGACTACTACGCCGCGCGGGGCGACCAGGCGATGCGCGCGCGCATGAAGGCATGGCAGCGGGAAGGGGAGCGGCTCGACGAGCCACCGGTCACCTGGGCGACCTATGGCGATGTCGTCGCCGCCGCGCGCGACGCACTGCGTGCGGGCCGCCGCAAGGAGGCCGAGCGCGCGTTGCTGAGGCTCGTCGAGCACCCGGAGCTTCCGCCCTACTACCGCAGTGGACTCACCCTGGCGAAGCTGTACGCCGACCGACGTCGACCGCGGCAGGCCCTCGACTGGGCGCGGAGGCTCCAGGGTCGATCGCCCGGGCTCGTCCCGGCCTTCGCCTTCGAAGCGCGCATCCACGCCGCCCGCGGTGACGACGAACGGGTCCAGGAGGTCGTCGAGCGGGGACTCTTCTTCAACCCCGGAGACCCGGTGTTGATGGCATTGCGGGTCGGAAAGGACGTCCCGAAGAAGCGCGCGCGCGACCCGGCGGAGGCAACCCGCGGACGGTGATCCCGCTCCGCGTGCGGGTTCGCGGTGGCGGCCGGCGTTCGCTACACCCCCGCTGGCAACGCCGGATCGCATGGGCCGAAGGGATGGCTCGGCGCCCGGCGCGCGGGAGGAAGCCGTCGTGATGCGCCAATCGAGGTGGGTGTTCGGAAGCCTGTTGTCCGGTTTCGTGGTCCTGGCGGCGCTGTCGTGCTCGGCCGCGGAAGACGCCGGCGAGGTGGCCCCTGCGCCGGCGCGCAAGTTCACGCGCGTCCCCGCGCCCGACGGCATCCAGATCCGCCGTTACAACCAGACCGACGGCGCGCAGCCGCGGCCGACCGATCGCGTGCGAGTGCACTACCACGGAACCTTCGACGACGGAACCGTCTTCGACAGCAGTGTCGAACGCGGGACGCCCGCGACCTTCCCGTTGAACCGTGTCATCCCCTGCTGGACCAAGGCCGTGACACTGCTGCACGTGGGTGAGAAGGCCGAGGTGATCTGTCCACCCGATCAGGCCTACGGCAAGCAGGGGGCGCCCGGCAGGATTCCGCCGAACGCGCGTCTCACGTTCGAGATCGAGCTGCTCGAGGTCCTCTAGCGTTTCCTCGACGGCCCGTTGGAGCCGGGGCTGCGGGGCGTCCGGGTCTCGCCGAAGATCCAGCGATTCCACTCGTCGCGCTGCTCGACGGTGTGGTGTCGCACCTGCTCTGGCCCGGGCCCGGAGCCGAGGTAGTACCAGGCGCCGTCGATCCACGCGAAGGTCGGCCCGCCGCTGTCGCCCGGCGTCGCGCTCTTTCGGGTGAAGCCACGCTCTTCGTTGAACTGGCAGTAGCTGTGGGTCTTGATCCAGCTCTGCGGCGGTGTGCGGGGACGGTAGTTGTCGACGGTGTTCGCTGTGACGTGAACGCAGTGGGCGAGGTCCTCGGGCGCAGAGCGCGCGCTGAGCGTGCGCGACGAGACGGCCCGCGGCACCCCGTCGATCAGCGGCCGGCGCGTGTCGTCCAGCCGGTAGGACCAGGTCGCCCAGCTCCAGCGGCGACCGGTCTCCCACACCGGCCCGAGGTAGCGGAGCCCCGCTGCGCGACACGCAGCGAAGTCGCCCTCGCCGCCCCAGCAGACGCGGTTGCGTCCGCGGGTCGCGATCGACGTCGGCAGGTTGCAGCTGAAGTCGGGTGAGGCGACCGGGCCGTACTGTTCGGGAATCCGTTCCGGGGTGCAACACGCGGGGCGGCTGCCGAGCCCGCCGCCCTCGGTGCTGACTGCGCATTCGGAAAACCACCCGATGGTCGGGTGCGGATGGGTCTCGCCGGTTCCGAAGGCCAGCAGGAGGGTGCCGTCGGTCAGCGCTTCGAGGCGTGAGAGGGTGCGTACGAAGGGGACGACGGCGAGCATCGCTCCGGGCCTCGGCCGGAAGCGGTACAGCAGGTCGCCGTAGCGATTGCGCGACTCCTGCGGCGCCCGGTCGCCGTTGGTGAACTGTCTGTACGCCCCGCCGCCCACCGTTCCGTCGGACGCGACGGAGTCGAAGGGCTGGCCCGCCCACGGCCCGGATGCGAACTGCCAGGTCGCGTCGGACACACCGCAGTGCTCGCACTTGATTCCCCACAGATAGCCGTTCGCCGTACCGAGGAAGAACCCCGAGGGAGAAGCGGTTGCGCGGTAGTTCCAGTACGGGAAGACCGCCAGCGCCTGTGCGATGGTCGGGTCGTCGCAGACCTCGGGATGGCGGCTCGCGCAGCTCGCCGGGTCGTCGCTGAAGGCGTCGTCGGTAAAGGAGCCGAAGAAGCCGCAGAGCGCGCATGCGAGCGAGATCAGCACGAGGGTTCGGGTCTCGGTCCACGCTCCGGTGTCTCGCCGCTCTACCCGCATCACGACCGTCACCATAGATGCGAGTGGCGCGATCGTCGATATCCCATTCCCCGTTCGAGAATCGCGTAGACTCCCGGTCCCGAGTCAGAGGAGCGCGCCGGCGTGGATGACGGAGCAAAGCGTGCAGCGGTGAAAGGCGCGGAGGGGGATGTGCGCGATTTCCGGGCGATCTCGCCGGGTTACGCGAACTACGTCCTGGGCATGCTGTTCCTGGTCTACGTGATGAACTTCGTCGACCGCCAGGTCCTGTCTGTCTTCATCGGTCCGATCAAGCAGGAGTTCGGCGTTTCGGACACGACCATGGGGCTGCTGGCCGGGTTCGCCTTCGCCCTCTTCTACACCTTCGCCGGTATTCCCATCGCGCGTTGGGCGGACCGCGGCAACCGCCGCTCGATCATCGCACTGGGTCTCGGCGTGTGGAGCGCCATGACCGTGGCGTCCGGGCTCGCGCGAAATTTCGTGCAGCTGGCGTTCGCGCGCGTCGGTGTCGGAATCGGGGAGGCCGCAGGGACCCCGCCCGCCCACTCCCTGATCTCGGACTACTTCCCGCGGGAGCGACGCACCACCGCGCTGGCCATCTACTCCTGGGGGGTCTACATCGGCTCGGCCCTCGCCTACCTGGGCGGAGGTTTCCTGCGGGAGCACTTCGACTGGAGGGTGGCGTTCTTCGTCCTGGGTGCGCCGGGCGTCGTCATCGCCCTGCTTGTGCGCTTCACGGTTCGAGAGCCGCCGCGCGGCTACTCCGAAGCGGCCATGGCCCCTTCGGCATCGGCGAGCTTCGGTGAAACGCTGCGGTACCTGCTCGGCTGCCGCTCGTGGGTCAACCTGATCGCGGGCACCTCCTTCCTCTCGATCATCGGCTACGGCGTGCTGATGTGGGGTTTCGAGTTCTTCGGCCGCGTCCACGGCATGCCGCCCGCAGAGATCGGAATCTGGATGGGGATCATCATCGGGGTCGGCGGCAGCTTGGGCGCCTACGCCGGCGGAGTCTTCGTCGATCGCATGGGGGCGCGCGATCCCCGCTGGTACATGCGCCTTCCCGCGATCGTCACACTTGCAGGCACGCCCTTCGCGTTCTTGTTCCTGCTCGCGGATTCGACAGGAACCTGTCTCGCCTTCTTCATTCCGTTCTACGTGTTGAGCAACTTCTACGTGCCCGCCATGCACACGGTCAACCAGAACCTCGCCAAGCTCCGCATGCGCGCGACGGCGGCCGCGATCGTGCTCTTCATCGTCAACATCATCGGCGCCGGAGCCGGCCCCTTCATCGTCGGTGCCCTCAACGATCTCTACGCCCCGCGCTTCGGCGACGAAGCGATCCGCTACTCCCTGCTCACGATCTCGTCGATGGGACTTCCGGGCGCCCTGTTCCTCTACCTGTCGAGCCGCACGCTCCACACCGACCTCGAGCGGGCCGGGGGCTGAGCGCAGCCTTCGCTAGCCTGCAGGGAACAGCCATTGCAAGGAGGTGAAGATGGTTCCCCCGCAGCAGGATGCCGCGCCGCTTCTCGTCGAGATCGACGGTGCGGTGGCAACCGTCGTGATCAACGATCCGCCCTGGAACCGCATGACCCTCGAGTTCATGGACCGACTCGAGGAACGGATCGGGCAGCTCGCCGTCGACCGCTCGGTGCGCGCGATCGTCGTTCGCGGCGCCGGTGACGAGAACTTTTCCGTCGGGATGGATCTCAAGCAGCTTCCCGAGGGTGTGAAGCGGATGGGCAGCATCGAGGCGGTCTTCGACCAACGCCTGCGGGTGCTCGCGGCGATCGAGAACCTCGAGAAGCCGGTGATCGCCGTCCTGGTCGGCAACTGTCTCGGTGGTGGCTTGGAGCTACCCCTGGCGTGCCACTTCCGGATCGCCGCCGCCGAGGGGGCGAAGATCGGCCTTCCGGAGCTGGACCTCGGGACCCTGCCCGCCTGGGGTGGTACCGCCCGACTCACCCGCTGCGTCGGTCGAAACCGCGCGCTCGACATGATCCTGCGCGCCCGTCGGGTGTCCGGTCTCGAGGCCCTGCACATCGGACTGGTGTCGCAGGTCTGGCCCAACGACGAGGTTCAGCGGCGCGCCCAGGAGCTGGCGGCCGAGCTGGCCGCCATGCCGGCTCTCGCCGTTGCCGAGTCCCTCAAGTGCGTCGTCGGTGCCGGCGAGGGGCCGCTCGATGAAGCGCTCGCGGCCGAGCGGAAGGCGGTGATGAAGACCATGGGAAGCGCCGATCAGATCGAGGGCATGAAGGCCTTCATCCAGAAGCGCAAGCCGCGCTTCAACGTCGATTCCTAGACGCGGGCGTTTCGATGCCGTGAGACGACGTGGCGGCGCTGCTCAGAGCGTGTAGCCGTAGAGCGCTGCGAGCTCGCCGCACGATTCGCGGATGCGCTCGCGCAGCGCCGGAGTCCACTCTGCGGGTCGGGGATTCCCGCGCGGCCGGCTCGCGTTGATCTGCACGACCTCTCGGCGCGCCGACCCGGACGCGTCGACGGCGAGGCCGAGACAGCGGTTGATCGCGTCCATGCCTCCGCGTTCGGCGTCGAACACGTCCTCGAACCGGACGCGCAGGTAGCGATCGCCGAACAGCTCCACGCCGCGATTCAGATGGCGGTTGACGGCGGCCCATCGCCAGCCCAGCCACTCGGCGTCGCTCATGTCGCGCCGGCGCCGCGCTGGGGCAGGCTCGACCAGGTCCGGTGTGAGCACCCAGTATGGGATGAATCGCGATGCCAGGCCGCGGGCGCCCGCGTGGGAACCCCAGTCGAGGGCCGAGGTGATGTACGTGTCCGGATGTCGGACCACGTGGATCACGCGCGCCCGCTGGAAGACGTCGTCCAGAACCTCGAGAAAACCGTGTAGGAACGGATTCGACTCGACGATCAGGCTCGCGTCCCGCTCGCGCAGGGCGGCCCGGTGCGATCCGCGCAGCAACCACGAGAGCGAGGCGCGGTCGACTCGACCGCAGATGGCCAGGTTGGACGCGATCCCCAGCAGGCGCGACGGCCCGGGCTCGTGGCGCGCGAGCACGCCCGGCTCGCAGCCGTCCAGATGATGGGCGATGGCCTTCGTGCCGGTCCGGCCCGTCGAAAGGATGAAACCGAACCGGGCTGCGACGTCTCGATCGGTCACTTCCCGCCGTCTAGCCGTGAAACTCCCGGGATCCTATGCGGAGCGGGGGAGCCGCGCCACGCTCTCGTGCTGCCGCACCGGAACTTCGGGCATCCCCGCAGCGTCCTGCCTGTCGGGGTCCGCGGTGCCGCGCCCCGGCGAAGAGTCGGGGCGCCTCATTGCGGCTAGCCTCCAACCATGGATACCGTCACGCAGGCACTGCTCGGTGCCGTCGTCGGCCAGGCTGGATTCTCGCATCGGCTCGGGCGCCGCGCCGTGGCATGGGGCGCCGTCGGCGGCATCCTTCCGGACCTCGATGTCGTGGCGGTCGCCTTCGGCGGCCCCTTCGCCGAGTTTCGCTACCACCGCGGCATCACGCATTCGCTGTGCTTCGGCCCGGTGGTGGGGCCGCTGCTCGGATGGTTGATGTGGCGCTTCCAACGCTGGCGCAGCCGGCGCGATCCCGGGCTGCTCGCGACCTGGATGGGATTGTTCGTGATGGCGCTCTTCACCCATCCGCTCATCGATGTCTTCACCGTCTACGGCACCCAGCTCCTCGCGCCGTTCTCCCCGGTGCGCGTGGCGTGGAATTCCCTCGGAATCATCGATGCGATCTATTCGGGCATCCTGATCGCCGGGCTGGTGGCCGGCTTGATCGCGCGGCCTCGGGTCGATCGGGTCCGCAAGTTCGGATTCGCCGCCCTGGCACTCTCCTGGATCTACATGTTCTACGGCGTGTGGCTGAACGACCGAGCCGAAACAGCGGTGCGGGCCACGCTCGCAGCCGAGGGTCATTCCAACGCGATCGTCCGGGTCTACCCCACCATTCTCCAGCCCTACCTCCGGAGAGTGGTGGCGCGGACCGGCGACGTGATCCACGTCGGTCTCTACACCCCCTTCCGCTCGGGCGGACCCGTCCTCGAGAGCTTCTTCGACACGGATCATCCGATGATCGACGCGCTGAAGGGAACGCCCGAAGGGTCTCTCTTCACCTGGTTCGCCATGGACGAGGTTTCCGGGCGCGTCGTGAACCGGGGCGATCGCTTCGTCGTCGAACTCGACGATCTCCGTTACGGGATTCCGAGTCGTCCCGATCAGGGTTATTGGGGCGTGCGCGGCGTCTTCGACGCGAAGGGGCGCCTGCTGGACCCGGTGCGGCGCTTCCAGAGAGGCCGCGGCGACATCGGACTCGCCGACCTCTGGGCCGGGATGTGGGGAGACTTCGCGGCGCTTGGCCTCGGTGTGCGCAACCGCTGAGCTGCGGCCCGCGACCGCTCTCGCAACCAACGCCCCTGGAGACGACAGCTATCGATCGCGCAGCGACCAGGTTCGCTCGGGCAGACGGACGCGCATCTCCAGGAGGTCTGCGTCGGCACTGCTGCCGCCGATGTGGAAGCTCCAGTCGGAGGCTTCGATGCGCCATCGGCGCTCGTTCGTGTCGAAGCTGGCGAGGTCGCGGACCGCAACATCGACGCCGACGCGGCGCGTCTCGCCGGCGGTCAGGTTCACGCGACGGAAACCGCACAGCTGCTTGGGAGGCCGGGGGACGGTCGTGGTTTCCCGTCGCGCGTACACCTGGACGACCGACGCGCCGCTGCGAGAGCCCGCGTTCGTCACGTCGACCTCGACGCGCAGCGATTCCCGGCTTCCATCCGGCGTCGCCACCGCGTTCTCGAAGGCGAATTCCGAGTAGCCGAGACCGAATCCGAACGGAAACGCCGGCTCGAGACCCTCACGCTCGAACCGGCTGTAGCCGTGCCACAGGTCGTAGGCGATCGCCGCTGCGTTCCGGTCGAAGCGGGGCAGGTCTTCCGCCCGCCGGGGCACGCTGAAGGGGAGCCGGCCAGAGGGATTCACCCGACCGAACAGGACGTCCGCCAGGGCGGCCCCTCCGGCCATGCCCGGGTACCAGAGCATCACGATCGCCGCGACGTCGTCACGCCAGCGCTCCATCGTGACGGCGGAGCCGGACATGAGGACGACGACGGTCTTCGGATTGGCGGCGGCCGCCGCCAGGATCAGGGACTCCTGGGCCGGCCCCAGGCCCAGGTCGATGCGGTCGCCGCCGATGGCGTCAACCGGCTCGCCGGACAGGTCGACGGTCTGGCCGGGGATGAACTCACCCTCGTCCCGGTAGCTGCAACCCGCGACGACCAGCACCGCGTCGGCCTCCGCCGCCAGCGCATGAGCGCGGCAGGGGCCCGCGCTGGGATCCCAGGAGATCTCCCACCCGGCCGGTCGCGCGGCCCGCAGGCCGGCGAGCGGCGTAATCACACCCGGGGGATGCACGCGGCTCGAGCCGTGATCGCCGAGGTTGGGCGTATCCGCGAGCGTTCCCAGCACCAGCAGGCGCCGCGCCGCGGTCGGGCTCCACGGCAGCTCCCCCGCGTTCTTCAGCAGCACGATGCTCTTCTCTGCTGCCTCGCGAGCCAAGGCGACGTGGGCGTCGCAGGCGATCATCTCCGGCTCGTAGCGCTCGGGATCCGGCGCGGCCAGCGTCTGGAACAGCGATCGCAGCACGCGGCGCACGCCGTCGTCGAGCCGCGCGGGGGAGACGGCTCCTCTCCGAACTGCGTCGGACAGGTTCCCGCCGAAGTGATGTGTGTCCGGCGCCTCGACGTCCAGACCGGCGGCAAAGGCGTCGACACCGCGGCAGCCCAACACGAAGTCCGAGTAGACGAAGCCGTCGAAGCCCCACTCCTCTTTCAGGATCTGTGTCAGCAGCTCGTGGTTGTGCCCGCAGTAGCTGCCGTTGAGGCGGTTGTAGGCGCTCATCACGGCGCCGACTCCCGCGTCGACGCAGCGTTTGAAATGCGGCAGGTAGACCTCGCGCAGCGCACGCTCGTCGACCGAAACGTCGACCGTGAAGCGCGTGTTCTCGATGCTGTTGGCCGCGAAGTGCTTTGCCGTTGCGACCACGTTGTGGCGCTGCACGCCGCGCGTGAGCGCGGCTCCCATCTCCCCCAGCAGGAACGGGTCTTCTCCGTACGTCTCCTGGGCGCGACCCCATGCCGGGTGTCGAAGCAGGTTGATGCACACGCCGCCGAAGAGATTGCCTCCGTGGGCGCGCAGTTCTCGGCCGATGGCGTCGCCGATGCGTCGCTCGAGGTCGACGTCGAAGCTGGCCCCACGCGCCATCGGGACGGGGAAGCAGGTCGAATGACCCATGGCCACGCCGCGCGGGCCGTCGTTGAAGAGCAGCGGGGGAATGCCGAGCCGCTCGTTGCCCGCGCCGATGTGATACAGCCGCGCGCAGTAGCGGCCGCGGTCCTCCGCGATCTGCTCCATGAAGCCGTGGCCCGAGAGCATGGCGACCTTCTCGTCGAGCGACAGCTCGGAGAGGAGCTCGTCGATCCGCTGCTCGCATTGCTCGGAGGTGGAGCCCTCGGCGATCGGCATCTCGTCTGCGGTGGTCACCGTCGTAGCGGCGCTAGGCCGAAGGCGCGGACTTCCGGGACTTCGCCCGCTCCTGCTCTGCGCGCCGCCGCTCGCCGGCGAGGCGCAGCGCCTCCGCCTCGGCGGGATCGACGCGGGCGTAGCGGCCTTTCCAGCCGTCGTCATCCGCTCCCCAGATGAACGGCGTCTGCACCGTCGTGCGCGGCATGCGGGCGCTCTCGAACAGGTCGAGGGCCATCTCCGTGACCGCGCGCTGCATGTCTTCGTCGTACGGCTGTCCGCACGGGTTGCCGAGCGGAAAGTCGCTGAAGAGGAAGCGGGAGACACCGCACTCCTCCACGATGTCCCGTGCGCTGCCGATCACCACTGTGGGGAGGCCGTCTTCTTCGAGGTGCCGCGCGACCAGACTCACGGTCTGGTGGCATACGGGTCAGAGGGGTGTGAGGAGCGCGACGTCGACGCCGTCCGCGCGGAGGCTGCGCAGCACCTCGGGCGCGTCGATCTCGCGGGTCCGCCGCGCGCTGTAGTCCGTGGGGACGTGGACTGTGTACGCTGCCAGGCTGCCGATGCGCCCTTCCTCGGCGCAACGACGCAGCTGAGCCACCGGAACGAAGGACGCGACGTCATCGGTGTGGGTCGCCTCCTTGTCCCATGCCAGGTCGTCGGTGAAGAGACGTTCGGGGGCGGGCCACGAGGGTGTCGACTCGACCTGCTTTTCGCCCCGCAACGCGCCGGGGTGGGCCTTCTGGTCGCGCCACGGAGAGGCCGTCGTCACGACCGCGACGCGGCACCGCGACAGCGGCTTCGCCAACAGCGCGAAGGGCGCGTCGCGGTGACGCGCCCAGGCGTAGGGGCGCTCGTAGCCGTGGGCGGCGTAGTAGTCGCGCGTGCGGTCGATGTAGCTGACGAAGGTGCGGTGCGTGGTGGCGGCCGCGCTGTCGGAAGCCACGGCATCGCTGGAATCCGACGTGGACATGGGCGATCTCCGGAGCAAATCGTATCACACGATTTCCACGGGTGGAGATGGTCGAGGCCGCTGGCGCGCTCCCTTCTCTTCAACCTGCGCTGTGGCGCGCCGGCGCGAGGGAGGCCTCCCGTCACGGGGAGCGCTCAGGACCGCAGGTCCACGCGCACCATGAAATACGGGGAAGGGCCGGCCGTCTCGCTGCCGATCGAGTTGCTGTTTCCGTCCCGCAGCTTCAGTCTCTGGAGGAACATGACGCCCACGGCGGCCCGTACCCGGAAGATGCCGACATCCCATCGCACGCCGAAGCCGAGCGGAAGCTGCCTCACGTTGACCGAACCGCTGCCGATGGCGCCCGCGCGGTCGTCGAGGCGGTAGCTGCTGCTCTCGAGGCGCGCCCGTGTGAAGAGCCTCAGGTCCGGGCCGATCGCGCGTTCGAGCTGGAGTCCCAGGCCGTAGCTGTTGAGTGACCACTTGTCGCTGATCTTCCAGTCGAACTCGACCATCGGGCCGACCGACAGACCGCTCTTCAGGAGCCTCTCGCTCACCGAGACGCCGAGTATGCCCTCGAAGCGATCTCCCCAGCGATAGCCGATGGCGAAGCCGCCACCCGACTTCAGCCCGTCCCGCATCGTCGAGCCGTCTTCCCAGGCCGCCTTGACGCCTCCCTGCACGATCGCCGCCCAGCGCTCCTTGTCGGAGAACAGCGTCCAGTTCTCGTCGAACAGGTAGGCGGCCTGGATGCGCGTGCCGAAGGAGTAGAGGTCGCCGAATGGATCGCCATCGCGTTGCGCGCCCGGAAGATTGGAGGTGCCGTCCCAGTCGTAGAGCAGCATCCGGCCAGTCCCTCGCACGCGCACGACCATGTGCTCGGTCACGGGGATGGTGATACGGAGGGTTGCTTCGGGTTGGTTCGACTTCGCTTCGAAGGTTCCGAAGTCCGCGTTTCCCACGAAGCGGTTGGCGATCGTCAGGCGGGCTTGGACGGAGTCGAGCAGCCCGGCCTCGCGCTCGAGTTCGGGCAGCTCGAACTCGCGTGTGACCTGCGACGCGGCTGGCAACGGCAGCGCGAGTGCGAGTCCACCGCACGAGAGCCAGACCCGCACCGACTTCGGAACGACGCAGTACACGAGAGCTCCGTCCTCCGACCCGTGGAGCATAGCGGCCGAGATCCAAGTCGCCGAAATACGACGGGTGGCGCGATTGCTGCCGCTCGCCGCTCGGCCTCAGCGCGGCAGCTCGCGAAGCAGGGCGAGCACGCATCGTTCGACTGCGGCCCGGGCGCGCTCGACCCCGAGGTGTTGATCGCTGCGGAGTCTCTCCCACGCCTCGTACGACGTCGCTTGCTCGACGGCCTGGGCCAGATCGTCCGGCGCCGACTCGAGCTCCGGGAGCCAGCGATGGAGATCCGAACGCTGCTTCCGGACCATCCGCCGGTGGGCGCTCGCCAGGAACGGGGACCGCCAGCGCAGCAGCTCGGTCGAACGCTTGTAGGAGGAGACGAGCTCGAAGAGCTCGGCCCGCTGCGCGACGAGACCGCGCGCCCGCGCGAGCCGTCCGCCGGTCGGCGCGGCCCGGCGCACGAGCGCATCGGTCTCCCGCCGGAGCCTGGCGTCGAGCTCGACGTAGAGGCTGTCCATGTCACGGAAGTGCCTGAAAACGGTACGGATTCCGACGCCGGCCCGGGATGCCACCTGCTGGGCGGTGGGCCGCAGGACACCCCTTCCCACAAGCTCGAAGAGGGCGTCGATGATCGCGGCTCGGCTGCGGGCGCCCCGCGCGGCCCGCCCGTCGGGCCGCTGTCTGGTGCTCGCCGCGGAACTCATTGTGACATAT
>JBHHVG010000049.1:0-12238 GCA_046754165.1 Myxococcota bacterium | reverse complement strand
GTCCTCGTAGATGCGGTGCTCCCGCGAGACACGGCTCGGCGGCTTCTCCTCGTCTGCGCTCGCCACCAGGGGGCGCACTCCCGCAAAGACGCTGCGCAGGTCGTTCGTCGTGAGACCGGCCCGTGGGAAGGCCGCATTCGCTGCATCGAGCAGATAGTGGACCTCGTCGATCGAGACGACCGGCTCGTCGATCTCGTCGCTGAAGGTATCCGTGGTCCCGAGGATGACCGCGTCGTCCCAGGGAATCAGGAAGACGTGGCGACCGTCGGCACCTTCGAAGGTGACCACCGCCTCCGCGTGAAGGCGATGCCGGGGGAGCACGAGGTGGACGCCTTTCGCCGGCCGCAGCTCCGGTTTCTCTACCGGCCGATCGATGCCACGCACGCGCTCGACGGCGGGGCCAGCGGCGTTGATCACCGCGCCGGCGCGGATGTCGACGCGTCGGCCGGACAGGGTGTCGAGGATGCGACCGCCGGCGAGAACGCCGTCCTCACCTCGCAGGAAGTCCGTGACCTCCGCGTGATTGACCGCTGCGCACCCCAGGGAGCGCGCGCTCTTCAGGGTTTCGATCACCAGGCGCGCGTCGTCGACCTGCCCGTCGAGGAACAGCCCCGCGCCGCGCAGCCCTTCGCTGCGCAGGTCCCGGGAGTACGCGGCAACCTCGTCCGCCGCCAACATCCGGAACCGAGAGCTCGGACGAAAGCCCGCCAACGCCTTGTAGACCCAGAGAGCGGCCCGAACCTCCCACGGTTTCAGCTTGCTTTCCCGCCACGAGGGAAAGAGGAATTCGAGCTGCCGTACCAGATGCGGGTTCTGACGCATCAACAGATCGCGTTCGCGACAGGCTTCGCGCGTCGTCGCCAGCTGCCCCTCGCCGATGTAACGCAGACCGCCGTGAATCAGCTTGGACGACCGGCTCGACGTCCCGGACGCGAAGTCGTTTCGCTCGACGAGGATCGCACGCATTCCGCGCGAAGCCGCGTCGCGGAGCGCACCGGCACCGGTGATCCCCCCGCCGACGACCAGGAGGTCCACCCCATCGCGCTCGGCGGCGTCGAGATCGGCCTCGCGATCGGAAAGCGACCAGCGCTCGGACGGAGAAGCCATCACGCGTTCTCGCTTCTCGCGCCGCTCCCGATCACCCCCTCGGACTCCAGGCGTTCGGCCTCGGAGAGGATTGCCGCCTCGCTGTAGTGGAGCATCTCCTCGAGAACGCGCCGCGCGGTCTTCGGGTCTCCGGCTTCGAGAGCAGAGATCAGCTTGCGGTGGGTGCGCAGCGAACGCACGTCGTCGCGCGCCTCGTTGAAGTACAGCGGACCGAGCTGACGCAGCAGCTTGGTGAACTGATTGGTGAGAAACTGGTAGACGAGGTTGCCGGTCGCCTCGCCGAGCAGGGCGTTCATCTCCACGTCGATCTCGAGGGCGGCGGCGGGATCTCCGAGAGAGGACTCCTCGCGCTCGAGCAGGCGGTGCCCGGCGGCGACGTGCTGGGCGCTGCGGTTCACCGCGGCGAGCTCGACGACGTGGACCGTCATGTGGTGGCGAAAGACGAGGATCTGCCGCAGCAGCTCGGCCGTGATGGTGCGCCGGTCCCGCAGCAGATCTTCGATCAACTGGAGGGCCGAGGAGGCGCCGATCTCGCAGACGAAGCTTCCCTGGCCGTGGCGAACCTCGATCAGCTCCAGGAACTCGAGCCGCTTCAGCGCCTCCCGCACCGAGCCCCGGTTGACCGCCAGGGCGACCGACAGGTCCCGCTCGTTGGGCAGGCGCGAGCCGGGCGGGTAGGCGCCGGTGAGGATCAGCCCGCGCAGCCGCTCGATGACGCCGTCCGAGCGGCGCTCCGATGCGATGGGCTGGAGATGCGCGCTCATGAATCCTCGTGGGCCAGGCTGTGGTCGGAGGTCTGACCTCTGACCACGATAGCAGGATCGGCGAGACGGGGCGGTCGCTGAAGGGGATCGGCGAAAAATCGCCCGGAATTCCCCCACTGGCCCATCGGACGTGGCCAAAACAACACATTTCCCTCAAGGAATTGGGTAGTGGGCGTCGATAGGCAAGAACCGGTACGAGAATGGAACCCTACGCCCTCCTCCTCGAGGCCATGATCCTGCTTGGATTGTGGCTCTGCCTCTCCCTGTGGCAGCAGAATCGGAGCACGCCCGGGCGCTGGACCTTCGCCTTCGCGACGGTGGCGTGGATGGCCTGGTGCCTGGGTGAACTGGCGACGCTCCGCCAGTGGCTGCCCGAGTGCAGCGCGAACCTCGTGCTCCAGATCGGGGCGCTGGCGCTCCCTCCGCTGTGGCTCGGCGTGGCGGCACAGACCGCCCGGCTCGAGATCGCGCGGCGGGTCCCGTGGTTCCCGATCCCGCTGCTCGCGCCGGCGGTCTGCGTGGCCGCCTTGATGTCGACCGCGCGCTGGCGAGGCCTGTACCTGACGACGGCGGCGAACTCCGCCGACGTTCCCGGCCCCCTGTTCGACGTGATGCTCGTGTACGACTTCGCCCTGGCGCTGCTCGGCTGTGGCGTGTTGCTCCTGGCGGCGCTTCGATGGCCGGAGCCCGGCGATTGGCCCCGCCGAATCGCCGTCGGAGTGGCACCGCTGATTCCGCTGGCGGGCTGCGCGGTGTACCTGGACCGGTTCTGGCCGGGGAACCTGGACCCGACTCCGGTGTTGCTCGGCATCACCCTGCTGCTGCTGTACCGGAGCGTATTCGCGGGCGGACTGCTCCAACCCCTGTCGATGTCCCAACACGCCCTGATCCAGCAGCTCCCGCTCGGCGTGGTGTTGACCGACCGCCGCGGAGTGATCGTCGACGTGAATCCCGTGGCGGAGAGACAGCTCGGGCTGGTCTCGTCGGCCGCCGTGGGGCGCAACTTCGACGCGGTGATCCACGCCACCGGGTCCGACTTCGGCTTCGAATTCAAGACCGTGGTTTCCGGCGGCAGCGAGGCCGGGCAGATCGTCA
Organism: Myxococcota bacterium; assembly: GCA_046754165.1. Lineage (GTDB taxonomy): Bacteria > Myxococcota_A > UBA9160 > UBA9160 > SMWR01 > JAFDEI01. Next base: position 9,272 of record JBHHVG010000049.1, on the reverse strand, counting down.
TCTTCGATCCGCCGGCGAAGCCCGGGCCGGCCGTCGTCGATCTCGAGCCCTCCGAGCCCGACTTCGGAGAAGAGGGACTGGAGATCTAGTCGGCTACGACCCGGACCGCAGCAGATTGAGGGCGGATCCGGCGCGGAACCACGCAATCTGCTCGTCGCTCAGCGTGTGCGCGGCCTCGACAACGTCCTCACCTCCGCCGTGGTGGTGGAAGACCACGCGCACGCGGCTCCCGGGCGCCAGGTCCGACAGCCCGGTCACGCTGACGCGATCCTGCTCCTCGACCTTCTCGTAGTCCGCCGGGTCGACGAAGGTGAGCGGGAGCACACCCTGCTTCTTCAGGTTCGACTCGTGGATCCGCGCGAAGCTGCGCGCCAGCGCCACGGCACAGCCCAGCAGCCGCGGAGACATGGCCGCGTGCTCTCGGCTCGAGCCCTCGCCGTAGTTGTCGTCGCCGATGACGCACCAGCGCAGACCCTCGTCCTTGTAGCGACGCGCGATGTCGCTGAACTTGACGCCCTCGTCGCCCGTCACCTGATGGAGACCCGTGCCCGTTTCGTTGGTGAATGCGTTCACCGCACCGCTGAACATGTTGTCGCTGATGTTGTCGAGATGACCGCGGAAGCGGAGCCAGGGACCCGCTGGTGAGATGTGATCCGTCGTGCACTTGCCCTTCGCCTTCAGCAGCAACGAGATCCGTTCGTAGTCACGGCCGTCCCACGCCGCGAAGGGCTCGAGCAGCTGGAGCCGCTCGCTGTCCGGAGACACGGCGACGCGGACGCTGCTGCCGTCCTGCGGCGGCTCCGCGTAGCCGAAGCGGCTCGCCACGAAACCTTCCTCGGGGACCTCCGGGGCGGGCGCGGGTGGCTCGATTCGGAAGCGGAGGCCCTCCTCGGTCTCGATCTCGTCTTTCAGCGGATCGAAGGCCAGCGTACCGGCGAGCGCGTAGGCGACGACGATCTCCGGGCTGCTGATGAACGAAAGCGTCTCGGCGTTTCCGTCGTTGCGGCGGCGGAAGTTGCGGTTGTAGGAGCTGATGATCGAGTTCGACTCACCGTCCTCGATGTCATCCCGCTTCCACTGGCCGATACAGGGGCCGCAGGCGTTGGCGAGCACGGTCGCGCCGATGTCGTCGAAGTCCTGCGATTGGCCGTCCCGCTGGATCGTCAGGTGCACCTGCTCCGAGCCCGGCGTGACGTAGAGCTTCGAGCGCGTGCGCGCGCCGTGGGACTTCGCCTGCCGCGCGACGTCCGCCGCCCTTTCGAGATCTTCGTAGGACGAGTTCGTGCAGCTCCCGATCAGCCCTGCGGTGAGCCGCGTGGGATAGCCGTGCTCCGCCGCGTCCGCGGCCATGCGCGACACGGGACGCGCCAGGTCCGGCGTGTGGGGACCGACCACGTGCGGCTCGAGGCGCGACAGATCGATCTCGACGATCTCGTCGTAGTACTTGGAGGGGTCGGCCTCGACCTCCGGGTCGGGGCGCAGCAGCTCGGCGTGCGCATCGGCCAGCCGGGTGATCTCCCGCCGTCCCGTGGCGGTCAGGTACGTCGCCATGCGCTCGTCGTAGGGGAAGATCGACGTCGTGGCGCCCAGCTCGGCGCCCATGTTCGTGATCGTCCCCTTGCCGGTGCAGCTGATCGACCGCGTTCCCGGGCCGAAGTACTCGATCACGCGGTTGGTCCCGCCCTTCACCGTGAGCGTCTCGCACACCTTCAAGATGACGTCCTTCGGCGCGGTCCAGCCACCGAGCTCGCCGGTCAGGAGCACGCCGACCTTGTTGGGGTAGAGCACCTCCCACGGGAAGCCCGCCATCACGTCGACGGCATCGGCGCCGCCGACGCCGCTCGCAAACATGCCGAGGCCGCCGGCGTTCGGGGTGTGCGAATCCGTGCCGATCATCATGCCGCCAGGGAAGGCGTAGTTCTCCAGGACGACCTGGTGGATGATTCCGGCCCCCGGGGCCCAGAAGCCGAGGCCGTAGCGCGCCGAGGCCGCTCGCAGGAAGTCGTAGACCTCCCCGTTGATCTCGCTGGCGACCTTCGTGTCCGCTGCGGCGCCCAGCCGGGCCTGGATCAGGTGATCGCAATGCACGGTGGTGGGCACGGCCGTCGTCTCGCGACCCGCGAGCATGAATTGGAGCACCGCCATCTGGGCAGTGGCATCCTGCATGGCCACGCGGTCGGGCCGCGTCGCGACGTAGCTCTTGCCCGGCTCGAGGTCTTCGCCCGTCGGGTCGTCGAGGTGACCGAGAAAGACCTTCTCGGCGTAGGTGAGCGGTCGGCCGAGGCGGCGGCGGATGATCGCGACGTTGCGCTCCAGCGTCTCGTAGACGCTGCGCACGAGGGCGGGGGTAGTGTCGATTTCGGACATGATCTCTCCCAGACGGGGGGCCCGAGGGTAGCGCAGGCGACCGCGGCGAAGCGGGAGGCGATTCAGTCGCGCGGGAGGGCGGCCAGCTCTTGCAGCAGGTGCGCCGACGAGCGGGCCGAGCTGCGGAAGTCCTCGAGATCGAGGCTCTCGTTCTCGCCGTGGGCATTGCAGGGCGGGTCTTCCAGGCCCAGCAGCAGAGCGGGAATGCCTCCGAGCACCTCGCAAAACGGTGCCACGAAGGGAATCGAGCCCCCGCAGCCGATCGTCACCGCGTCGCGCCCGTAGCCGGCGGCGAGCGCCCGGCGTGCGGCCTCGAACGCCGGCCCGGCAGGCTCCGTCTTCCAACCCGGGACGGCCGTCGGCACGGCGGTCTCGACGCGCACGCCCTCGGGGGTATCCTGTTCGAGGAAATCCACCAGCAGTCTTCGCACGCGCTCCGGGTCCTGCCCCGGGGCGACCCGCACGCCGACGCGGGCGCGCGCCTCGGCCATGAGCTGGTTCGCCGCCGTCGCCATGGGCATGCCTTCGAGCGCCGTCAGCGCCAGCGAGGGGCGGTACCACAGCTGCTCGAAGACCGACGGGCCACTGCCGTCGCCCCGAAGCCGCGCACCGGGGATCAGGCCGGCGTCCCTGCGGAATCCGCCCGCGTCGAAGGGGAGCGCCGCCAGCGCGGCGCGCTCGGGCGCGGACAGCTCGGGCACGTCGTCCTGCAGGCCGGGCACCGCGATTTCGCCGTCGGCGTCGACCAGGCGAGCGACCAGCCTGGTGAGCGCCGTGGCGGCGTCGGGGACCGCGCCGCCCCACATGCCGCTGTGGATCGGGTGGTCGAGGGCGCACACGGTGACATCCACGGCGACGAGTCCGCGCAGGGAGGTGGTGAGCGACGGCAGACCGGTCTCGAGGTTCTGGGTGTCCGACAGCACGAGAACGTCCGCGTCGAAGCGCTCGCGGTAACGCCGCAGGAATTCGGCCAGATGCGCCGAGCCGGTCTCCTCCTCGCCCTCGACCAGCACCTTGACGTGCAGCGGCAGCTCACCGGCGACCTCCAGCCATGCCCGCAGCGCGGCTGTGTGGAGCAAGATGCCGGCCTTGTCGTCCACGACGCCGCGCCCGTAGAGACGGCCGTCGTCGCGCAGCGTGGGTTCGAAGGGCGGCGTCACCCAGTGATCCGGGCGCCCTGGCGGCTGCACGTCGTGATGCGCGTAGATCAGCACCGTGGGCGCCCCGGGGCTCGGCGCGCGCTTCTCGGCCACGACGTACGGATGGGCGTCCGCGATGGTCAGGATCTCGACCTCGTCGAGCCCCGCGTCCTCGAGGATGACGGCCGTCGCCTCCGCCGAGCGCCGTACCTCCGCGGCATCGAACCCCGGCGCGGACACCCCGGGGATCTTCGCCAGCTCGACGAGCTTCGCGATCGTGTCGTCGAAGCCTTCGTCGACAGCGGCGACGACGGAATCGGGCGCGCCCAATTAGTCGTCCGCCAGCACGAAGGCCGTCACCGCGTCGCGGAAGCCGTCGGGGTTGCTCGCCTTCTTGCGACTGTGCCGGAAGACCCTCATGGCCTCGAAGTGTAGGCCGTCCGAGGCCCCGCGGACGCTGGGAGAGCGGTCGAAAACGCGGCGCTCGGAGCGAGGTCTCACGCAACGAGACGTGGAGGCGATGCCGGAACGTTTCGTTCGCTTCCAGCTCGAACAGGGGCGAGATCCGCGCCGCTCCGTGGATGGACGACTGGACGCAAGTCAACGCCGGTCACTCCAGCTCCTCGATCGCCTCACCGGTGGCGCTGCGGACCTCCGGGTCAGCGTGCTCCATCAGCGGCATCAGCTCCGGAATCACGGAGTCGTCCCCCGACGCCGCCAGGGCCTTCACGGCCTCGAGGACCACCTCCCGGGCCGGATCCGAAAGCGCCTCGACCAGGCCTCGAATCGCCGCATGGGAGTCCTCCTCGGCGAGACGCTTGGCGGCCGCACCGCGAACCCGCGAGTCTGGGTCCGCCGCAAGCAGGAAGATGACGGAGGCGCGGCTGTCGCCGTCCAAGTCGAGCCCCGACGCCGCCTCGACGCGAACTTCGGGAGCGGGGTCGTCGAGCTGCGCAAGCAGCCTCGCCTGTCGTCTCCTTTCTTCCAACGCTTGCGCCGCGATGGCCGCCGACGTACGGCGTGCGTGCTCGGGATCCGCCTCGCGCTCGCGACGCAGCTCGATTGCTCTCAAGCGCTCCTCGGTCCGCCGCTTTCGCCCCCGCCTCTCCGCCAGCTCGTCCGGGGACTTCGGTTTCCGCGGCCGTTTGCGCGATCTCGCAGCGGACTCCTCCAGCGGATCGCCGACGCGGAGCCGCACCAGGACGTAATCCTGGCGCTCGGCGTCGAAGCCGTAGTCCACTGCATACGACCGATTGCCGAGTAGCCGGGGAATCGCTTCGGCGAGCGGGACGTCGACGAGCCGAAGCTCGACCTCGTGAGGCGCGATCGCCCCGACGACCAGCTCGAAGCCGACGCGCTCGGCTAGCCGCTCGAGGATGGAGAGGTTCCAGGCGCGGTTGCTGAACACGCTCACGCGCCCACCGGCGTACTCGACGCGTGCGGTGCCAGGAGCCAGCCGCGGCTCCAACGACGCGTCGGGCTCCGGGATGTTTTCGGCTCCGCACGCCGTGCCGAGGAGAAGAGCCGCCAAGGCGAGCGCGGGACCGGCTCGAGGCGCCCGGGGACCGCGCTCTTCGAATCGCGAACCGGCTACGGGATCACCTGGCGCCTTCCACACAGGTCAGCCCACAGCCGTCGCAGTGCTTGTCTGACTTGAGCTCGCCAGCGCACGCCGTCGACCGCATCTTGATCTTCCGCTTGGTTTCGAACTTGCACCGACAGACATTGTCGACATTGCAGCTGTTGTCGCTGAATACGACGGTCTCCCCGAAATCTGCGTCTTGAGAGGTGAAGACCTCGCCCGGGTCGTTGTCGAACATCGAGATGACGAGCTCGCCGCCGCTCCTCTTCGAACTCAAGTTGGTCACGCTGCAGCTGCACATACAAGACGCACCGAAGATGGGGACCGGTGCCGTCACCTGCGTCGTCCCCGCCACAGCGGATTGCGGTAGCGCGACAAGCAGGATGCCCAGGGTCGTCACTAGCGAAAGAACGGTTCGCATCGTACTTCCTCCCAATAATTCCGACGGTACTCTCCCGGCGGTGTTCCTTGATGCCGCGGTATGCTCGATTGCCAGTATACTCCGATCCTGCGTCGGGAGGCTCGATGAATCTGGTTCGCGCTCGCAGCGAGCAGCTCGCCCGCTCCAAGAGATATGTAGGGAAATCCTCCCGTCCGACGCCGGCGCCCAGGCATGAACCTCCCTGGGTACGCGAGATCACTGTCGATGAGGGAGACCCATGAAGCTCAGAACCTCGAGAGCAGCGTTGGTTTCAGCTGTCTTCGCCATTGCAATGCTCTCTGCGACCGGTGCTGCCGACGAACCCCGGGATTACAGCGACTACCGTCTCGTGGTTCGGATGGACGACCGGTCCGTGACGTTCACGTACCACCGCCTGCGAGCGATGACGACGCTGGAGCGCGTGAGCACGCAAGGGACCAAGACGAAACAGGTGATTCCCCTCGAGACATTGCTCGCGGAGGTGACCGCCGGACGGGACGAGAAGATCGTGGCGGTGAAGATCTCCGGTGGGGGTCGCACCGTCGTGCTCGAGGGCGACAACATGGTCCACGTCGGCCATCTCTGGCTGAAGCTGGGATCGCAACACGCCTCGCTGGTCCCCAATTCCCGCCAGGCCTCCTTTCGACTGAGGCGAATCATGGGGAAACCGCGCTTCAAGGCGCCGGAGAGCATCGATCTCGTCATCGAAGCCAAACCCGAGCCGGAACCCCCCGGACCCGAGAAATGAGCGGCGGAGCCCCATCCCGGCTCGTCACCGCCGCCAACCCCTGCGGCTGGAGCGGCAGCGGCCGGCGCGACCGGCGAAGCGACGACGGCGCGATCGCCCGCGACACCGCGCGCATCTCCGGCCCGCTGCTCGACGGCATCGACCTGCACGTAGTTGCGAGTTCCCCTTCGAGCTAGACGAGGGGCCCATAGACGTTGTCGACACCTGAGGGTGCACTCTGAGGCAATGGGCTTGGTCGAAGACTCCGGCCCCCGAAACGGCCGGTTCCCATGTGCGCAATGGCTACTCGGACCGTTCGGCGACGCACGGTGCCTGCTGCGACGGACCCTCGGGCACCGAGCCGAGGAATCGCATCACCTCGTCTGCGAACCGCTCGGGCGCCTCGATGTTCATCGCATGCCCGACGCCCTTCACCACGACCCTGTGTGCCCTGGGGATGCGACGCGCCATCAACTCCGCATCGTCCAGGTAGTGAGTATCGCGTTCACCCACCAGGATCAGCGAGGGAGCCTGGATGCGATGAAGGTCTGCAACCATCGAAGGCCGATCGATCGTGACGCCATAGTGAGCTTGCCCCGGTTTCGTAGACACACCAGATCGCCCGATGGACAGCATGCGGCCTGGACCGGAGAGGAGCCATCTGGTCAGGGAGATGCACGAGCTGAAACGCGGATAGCCAGCCTTCAGGAACTACGGTGCGTCTTCCTCCTCACTCACGGCGTCAAGCGTTTCGAGCAGCTCTCGCGCTGTCGTCAATAGAAGACCATTACACTGCAACTCTCTTGTGCGTCACACACCTGGAGAGTTCACTCCTCGCTCAACAGAAACCCCGCCAGCGCCGCCTCGAAGCCCTCGGGGTTGTCGGTCATGACGGAATGTCCGGCGCGCGCCACCACGGCCAGGCGCCCGTTCGGCAACACCTCCTCCGCCATCTTTTCGGCGGTGTCTGCCGAGAGGATGTCCGACGCCGCGCCGCGCACCACCAATGTCGGACACGCGACGCGCGCCAGGGCTTCCCACTGGTACTCCTGCGACAGCCCGCCGTCGTCATCCGCGGCGGATTCGCTCGAAATGCGCGCGCTGCTGCGCAGCGCGGGATCCATCTTCAGCTCGTACAGCCCGTCGTCGCGCTGCCGCAGGCCGTGGAGCGCCATGCGTTCCAGCGCCTGGGGCTGCGCTTCCGGATACGCCAGGGTGAGCGCGCGGGCGTACTCGGCATGGGATGAGAAGGTCGGGTCCTGGTTGATCTCGACATCCATGCGAATCCGCGTCGAGCCCCGCGCGTCGAGTTCCGGGCCGATGTCGACGAGGACGAGGCCCGCGATGCGCTCGGGATTGCGGTCGACGAAGACGGTGGCGACGCGTCCGCCGAGGGAGTGCCCGACCACGACCAGGCGGTCGATTCCGAGGGCCGCCGTGAGCGCCTCGACGTCGCGGGCCATGGCCTCGTAGCTGTACTGCCCCTCCGGAACCCGATCGGACTCGCCGTGGCCGCGATGGTCGAGGGCCAGGGTCCGGTAGTACGGCGCCACCGCGGGAGCGAAGTCGTCCCAGATGTGGGCTTCGTTGCCGAAGCCGTGCAGCAGCAGCAGCGGTACGCCTTCGTCACTCCATTCCAGCACGCGGATCCCGTTGCGGTCCGCGCCAGTCACTCGCTTCGATGTCGGCTCCATGGAGAAGATCCTACCGGAGAACGACCCGGCCGCCGCGCGCACTGCGGCGAGACTTGCGGCGAACGGGCCTGGGTCAGACGGTCCCGCGCGAGAACAGGCTACGGCGCTCCCGCTGGGACCGCAGGGCGATCAGCGACGGGAGCACGATCAAGTTGCACACCACCGTGAAGCTCACTCCCAGCGTCAGCAGTCGGCCCAGGGTGGCGAGGCCGAGGTGCGTCGCCAGACCCATCGTGCCGAAGCTGGCGATGGTGGTGGCCGCGCTGAAGGCCACGGCGCGAGCCGTGCTCGTGCCGAGCAGCTCCGCTCCCCGCGCACCGGTCGTCCGCGCGCGGTGAACCAGGTGGATGCCGGCGTCCACACCGATCCCCAGCAGCAGCGGCAGAACGATCACGTCGGCGAAATTGAAGGGGATGCCCAGGAGCACGGCGGCAGCGACCGTCAGCGTGGCCGCCAGACCGAGCGGAATCAGCACGAGCGCGGCGTCGTCGACGCGCCGCCACAGCGCGAGGAGCCACAGCGCGATCACGACAAGGGCGGACAGGAGTGCCTGGCGCAACGCGCGCACGACTGCGCGGCCGGACTCGACGATCTCCACCGCACTGCCCGCGACCTCCGGCGTCACCGTGCGGACCCGGTCGACGAAAGCCGCCATCGCCGCCTGGTCGCTCAGATCGGCCCTGGGGAAGATCTGGATCCGCGCGCGGCCATCCGCCGTCACCATCCGCGCAAGCAGTGCGTCCGGCAGGTTCTCGAGGGTCACGCGACCAGCGCCCAGGGCCGCGTCGAGGATCCGAAGCTGCTCCCGCAGAGAACCCAACAGGCCGGCCTCCAGCCGCTGCAGCACCTCCGCTGGGTCTCCCTGGCCCTCGACGCTCGCGATGAAGGCCGTGAGCGCTTGCTGCAGCTCGCGGGCGCTCGTGGCGACGGCGTCCGTGGGTCGCTCCGCGAGCAGCCTGCCGAGCTCTTCGGAAAGGTGGGCGAGCGCAGCCAGCTGACGATCGGCGCCCATCGGCCGCGCGGCTCCGTCCGCTCCTGGAAGCGGCGCCAGGAACATCGCGACGTCTTCGATGATGCCGAGCTTCTCGTCCTGATTCGACGGGATGTAGTCGGCCACCGTGACGACGCGGTCGACCTCGTCGAGGGCGCGCAGGCGCAGGGCGATCGCCTCGGCGACGGGCAGGTTGGGCGCGATGGCGTTTACGCTCCAGGGCGACGCGCCGCCCGTCTCGAGCAGGTCGCTGAAGGTGCGGACCGACTCGCTGGACGGGTCGCGCACGTGAAGCGGATTGTTGTCGAAACGCGCCTCGGGCAACAGGAAGATCGCCACGACACCGAGCGC